>JBAWVE010000201.1:0-3948 GCA_037147435.1 Parachlamydiaceae bacterium | reverse complement strand
TTTTTTGACTGAAAATCCTCTTAGTTCAGGTGATCTTGGCCATCCAAAAGTGTTAGCTTCATTTTGAACCATGCCCAAAAAACTACTATTTTTAAGGCTAGCCAATGCGTGCATACAGTCCATAGAGGATGTGGTATAAAGCATCAATTTTTTGCTTTTGTGTGCATAATTTTTCATCAGCATGTGGGGGGAGAGCGATCGCCTCTAACGCTTTTGTAAACAGCTCTAAATCCGGGGCGTATAGCCTGCCTTCTTGAATTTGCGTTCCTAAGGACGCTGAAGCGATTTTTCTTTTTATGTATTTACTCAAAATGCGCATTTGGACAAATGCCTTCCATGTATCAAACACGTGGGACTGCCTATTCCTGATAGCTTGAAGGGAACGGGGGCCCATTTCATACCCCTTTATCGGTTGTTGGATGTCGCATAATATGAGAAATGGTAGGATAATGCCTTCAGCATTGGCCCAAGTGCAGTTACCTATCGTTTGTTCGGGTATATAGGTGTTTTCCAGGAACTCATCAATAACTGTTTTTCGGAAAGATAGGACTTGTGGGAGCTCTTCAGAGAAAAAAGTATCAAATTCGGATTCTTCTTGATTTTCTATGTTGATGATTTCATGGATTAGATCGCCGCTCATATACTGACGATCGAATTTATCTGAAGAATACCCTGTTGCTGCACGATTACAATGGATGAGTCTGTTTTTCCACAGAAGAATGGATGTGAAGTGATTTTTGCATCCCGTGTTGAGAATGATGGGAAGGTTTTCCTTCCATCTATTATACAATTGGTCTATCGATTTATGCTCGTCTTTCGAGGCTAATTTCACGGTTTCTATGATAAGGTTTGCTGTACGTTCTGAAATTAAATCGGGAAATTCAGTTCTAAAGGCTAAAATCCCCTTTGCAATTCTTCTCCAAGAACAATACCCCCCAAACTCACCTTCTAACTCCGCTTTTATCAGCCCATGCAGATCGTTACTTTCAAACGTTGTGTCACCACCAACATCTGCAGTAAGGGCGATGCTTTTGCGCCTATGCAACTCTTTGGCATAGGCCACGGCGGGCAGGTCTTTAGTTTTAAGAAGGCACATCATCTCCTTGTATCCAGCCAATTTCGTACTGATTGCGATGGATAAAGGACTGTCCCCGGTAGGATCCGTTTGCCCGCAGTTTGCCCCCATTCGGATCAACAAATTGCCCATAGAAAAATTACCATCTGCTACAGCAATATGTAAAGACGAGCGTCCTCTTGGACTCAGAGCTTCGATTTCAGCACCATGATTGATCAAGGATACAGCTAATTTTTGTCTGTCATTCAATACGGCAAGGTGCAGAGGTGTTAGCCCGTGAATATTTCTGGTCCGGACATCGATTTTAATGCGTTTTCTACTGTCAGATGACCCATAAAAGTGCATACTATCTTCCAGAGAAGTAGCATCGTGGGGAACAATACTCATAAACACCTCTTATGTTAAGGTGAATAAGGTACTTCTTGACGACTTTGTATTGGTATTGTTGAATTTATCTGCAGTACTGAGTAAAAGGACGGGGCCGGGCGTGGATAGAAGTTCAGTCGGTGTGTATAGCTGGCTCTCTAGAAATATGCCCGCAGGGCCTTTATAAGAGAGAAATTTAATATTTCTCTTACCTGTACTCCCTTTTCTTTTAACCTGTCAATAGAATTAAATCTGAACTTTTTCCAGCCTCAGAGAGGCTGAGAAAAAATTGGCAACCGCCGGGATTTGCGCGTATTTTTTGTCAGATTCGGAAAATTGCAAATCATCTAACCACAGGCTGGTTAATGATTTGCAATTTTTCGAAGCTGGCGAAAAAGACGCCAAAGTCCGAGCGTTGACGAATTTTTCTCAGCCTCAGAGGGTCGACACAAGATGTCTATTATCCTTGGACGACTTTGTCGACAAGTGTGCAATCGATCGTTGATACGACTCCGAGAGCCTCGGATTTTTCGTCGATATAATCAGTTAGTGAGTTTTTTAGGAAATTATTAATTAACAAGTGTTTAGATATTTGTAATTGCTCTTTGCCGTTCAATTGCGCTTGAGCAATGGTCGACACTTTAAGGGCAGTAATGTAGGACTCCTGTGTCACACAGTCCAGCAGATCCTTTGCCTGGAATAACCGATTAAATTCCGCCCGCTCACTTTTGTGTGTGTTTTGAAGTGCACGTTCTTCTTTTTCGATTTCAATGATTTCAAATTTCATTTCTTTTGTTCTATCCCGATTTGCCGCAGCCTGGGAGTAGAGCGATGATTTTCTGTTTGCCAGGTCAATGAGTTTTTTCTGTGTCTGGGATTTCTGCGTTTTTCCTGTGAGGTTGATGCATTGCTTAAGGATTTTTGTTGCTGTAGCCGGTTGTGGAGCCCCAGCAATTTTCTGTGATTGTTCGTAGATGTATTGAAGTGCACCCTGTGCCATCAGGGGTTTGGATCGGCTTGTTAAGACTGTATCGCCAAGAATTTTCAGAGTCTCGTCCGCGCTGGTATTTTCTATGTTTACGCGGTCGAATCTTAGCGAAAAAGCCACATTCTCTTGGACGTGCTTTTCGTATTCTTGCGTTGTCGTGATCCCAATGACATGGGCAAATTCACCTCCCTCATCGAGAAATGTTTTCAGTTGGTCTGCAACTTTCTCATTATTTTTGCAGGCCATATGAATTTCATCCAAAACCAAAATAATATCTTTGCGGTGGCGTCCCATGGCAGTGCTGACCTGTTGTAATGGGGTTTCATCAGCGAGTATTGAGTTGGCAGAACTTAAAAGTTCTGTCGTATTAATGCGAAAGACAACCTTGCCTTTAAGCCAAGGGTAATCTCCGTTGGCTACTGCCTGGGCAAAAGCCTTGGCTGTCAGACTTTTTCCCACACGGGAAGGGCCGACTAAAATGGCATGGCGATCCATTTTAAGGATGTTAGCGATCTCGTTTAGGGACTCCTTTCGGCCTTCAGCAACAAAGCCCTGGCGTTCGACCTCTTTTGTCCAGTTTTCCGCCTTTGCAGGGAGGTATGAAGGGATTGGTTTAAACATAGGCCAGACCAGGCTGAGCGCTGCAATGGTGAGAAATATCCCACTCACTATCGATCCCATAGCACCCCCGATCCCGGCAATCATGTTAACCAACGTACTGGCAAGCATGAGCAGCGTCATGATTTTTTGAGATTTCATGTCTGCATCAAATTGATTCCTTGGGGGGTTGAAGAAATTGCCGATGCCAAATGCAGAGACTAATCCAGAAATGGCTGAAATAGTGCCGTCAATGAGAGTCGTGAGATGGGCGCGGAGTGGGGGAGAGGTTTGGCGGGTCGTTGCTAGATATACTTTGGCTTCCTCGAACATGCATTTGGCTTCTTGTAGGATCTCGTCGACGTCTCCTTGAACTGCTCTTAGCAGTGTTTCCATGGGGATGATCGTCGCAAGCTTGTCGATGTATTTTAGTGGATCGCCACCAACGCCACCATGGGCTATATCGGAAAATAAACGGTTCAATATTTTTGTAAGCTCGACTGCTTGAATTGATTTCAGTTTACTTTCTAGGATAGCGTCGTGTCTGAAAAAGAATGAGGGTTTAAAGTTTTTGATTTTTTGCAGGATAGCCTTCGAGTCATCTGATAAGTCGATTGGTGGATTATAAGTTGCTACTGTATTAATGTTTGTTAATAGTGGATACATAATATAAATTCCATTTTAGTTATTTCAATATAGAATTTAAAATTCTATTGGTTTTTCTTGTAAAAGTCAATGGGATTAAATAAAATGGAATTGAACAAGATGGACGCAAGGGACAACAGGGACATTTAGGTTTGCTGCATTCCAAATTTTTTGGTACATGTTAACGCAATGGTGTCAACTTAAGGACACACTACCATTAAACGGGCATGGTTCAAATGAAGGTAACACTTTTGGATGGCCAAGATCACCTGAACTA
>JBAWVE010000200.1:0-3957 GCA_037147435.1 Parachlamydiaceae bacterium | reverse complement strand
CTCCCTTTTCATTCTTCATGCTTCATCCTTTATCCTTCATCCTTTTATTCATGTTGCTGTCTTGCTTTTTCGATAGTGTCGAAGGGAACAATCGGCGCATCAGGTCGGATGCCTTCGCATGAAGAGGCTGCCTCTTGCCACGATTCCGGCGAGGATAAGTGGCCTGGCCACCAGGGGAATGTGCGGCATTGAGTGGGGCGTGCCATGTAAACCTGACACTTTTTGTCTTTTAAAAAAATACAATCGTGGCTGTCTTTCTTTTCTAAAAGGGAATAACGACCGTAGACGTGGCGTAAATATTTTTTACTAAATTCTTTAAGAGAGAGGTTTAGGTGGGTAGCGAGGGCTACAATTTCTTCCTTTGTGACCCAAACATACCCCGGGGCTCCTGTACAACACTGGCCGCATTCGGTACATTTGAAGCGAAGTCCCTCAGCATACCAAGGTTTATCCGCTGCTGTCTGAGCTTCATCGTTAGACAGAACTTTTAATTTAGAAACGGCAGTTGAAGACGATAAATTAGCGCTATCTGCCGTTTCTTGGTTTAACCGATGAGTCATTAGATTAATCCTTGCCGTCTTGATTCATGATTTGTTTAATGCCTGCAACGACGAAAAGAATGAGAAAAACAACGCATACAATTCCAACGACGGAAGCTTCAACGAAAAGTCCTGCAGCTAAATGTAAAACCATATGACCTCAATGACTTATGTTATTGGCTACAGTGCTCAAAATTAAGGTTATATTATCATAAAGAAAACGTCTTGTCAATAAGGTTTCCTTTATGATAGGTTTGAATAACTTTCAGTTTCCATGATGAAAAAGTGCTAAAAATATTACTTTGGAGGGCGATGAGCATACCAAAACAAAGAGAGCACTGGGGGTCGCACCTGGGCTTTATCCTAGCTGCAGCAGGTTCAGCAATTGGCCTTGGAACCTTATGGAAATTTCCATACGTTACAGGGGAGAATGGTGGCGGACTCTTTGTCCTGACTTACATTTTCTGTACATTTTTTATTGGAATACCCGTGTTTATGGCAGAATTGATTTTAGGCCGTAAAGCTCAACGTGGTGCTGTGGGGATCTTTGCGACCTTGTCCAACAATTCCGCTGTGTGGAAAGGTGTTGGCTGGCTCGGCGTGATTACCTCATTTATTTTAGTATCATTTTACAGCGTCCTGGCAGGTTGGGGGCTGTGTTATGTTTTTATGTGCCTGAATGAGTTCTACAAAGGGCTGTCGCCACAACAGGTGGGTAATGTTTTTGATATCCTGTCAACATCGGGCGATATCACTTTATTTTGGCATATGTGTTTCATGGCTCTTGTGATCGGCGTTGTCCTTCAAGGGATCCGTCAAGGCGTAGAATATTGGAACAAATTCATGACTTCTGCTTTGTTAATCCTAATGGTTTGCTTATGCATTTATAGCTGCACGCTGGACGGGGTCGGAAAAGCCTTTCATTTTGTTTTCTATCCAGATTTTACGAATTTTAAATCCTCAGGTATTTTAGAAGCCCTTGGTCTTTCGTTTTTTACACTAAGTTTGGGGCAGGGTATTATGCTGACATATGGCAGCTACATGCGCCGCACTGAAGATATTCCCAAAACAAGTTTTATCATTGGAATTATGATTATCGTAGCCTCCCTGCTGGCTGCAATGACAATTTTTCCGATCATCTTTACTTTTGATGTCCCTCCAGGTGCCGGTGTGGGTCTTGTATTTAAAACGCTCCCGGTTCTTTTTTCCCAGTTGCCTGCGGCCCTGTTACTATCAACATCCTTCTTTATTCTGTTTGTCTTTACAGCCCTGACTTCGGCAATAGCCATGGTCGAGGCTGTCTCAGCAAACTTTATAGACCTCTACGGTTGGTCTCGAAGAAAGGCCGTATTGGCAAGTGGAATCGGTGGATTTGTCTTTGGGATCCCAAGCGCACTCTCCGGAACCGATTGGCTGTTTGCTAAATGGCCATTGATTTTCGGCGACACATTTTTCTCCACAGTCAATGATCTTATTTCGATCTGGTTCATGCCCATAGGGGGCTTGATGGTCTCCATCTATACTGGATGGTTTCTTGACAAAGCCATCAGCCGTGATGAGTTCCAGGCTGGCAGTCAGTATAAATGGTTGTGGGGGCCTTGGTTGTTCTTTATGCGCTGGGTAGCTCCTGTTGCCATCCTACTGATCCTGATGCAACAGGCTGGTATTGTAAACGTAGATGCGTTCTTTCAGCAGGACAAATAGGTCTTTAATAGCTGCGCGTGAATAGCCCTGGTTGATTGAGGCGTCACGCCTGCTTCTTTAGAGAATAGAGGCCATCGCGAGATGGCCTCTTTCACCTGATCAATAATCAAATGTGCTTTCGATAAAGGGATTTGCGCGACTGTAGCCAGTTTCAACAAATCTGAGACACCCGGATTTTTCCCATTCCCCATGACCGTTGTGCAGTGCTCACCTCCTGGTCCATTCGAAAAAATAAGGTCGTAGGCGGGAGAGACCGACCATACCCCTTGCTTATCCATTAAGAATGAAAAGTTTTTAGCGTGGTCATCACGATTATAAGCGAAGACATTGAATGCACTATTGCGAAATTGTTTTTCGCTTTCACCGATATTTTTAGTGAGGAAATAAGTCACTTTGAGAATAGCTTCATAATCGAGGGATGGAATTCGATGGTCGGCGTGTATAAGACCGCTGAGTGTGTGTGCATGGATGAATGTATGTTCGGTTCTATCGAAGCGTTTGACTCCAAAATAGCTATTGCCTTTTTGTGTTTTAAAAAGTCTTGCCTCTGGAATTACGAGACCCGCTTCCTTAGCCATTAGATGATAAGCATACTCGATCGGACCACTATCTTGAAGGTCAGTGGAAGAACAAAATTTGATGATCCAGTCATTGTGAAAATCGGCACTTCGGTTGGATGTCATTTGAAACAGTTCTGTGTCAGGATCAATACTCACTAATATTTTGGGGCGCGCCCCCGCAGAAGATCCGTTCATTAACAGCAAATCGTCAATGAATTCCACCTGTTCATTGACTTGAAATTGCAGGCATTCCGCCGCGAGAAGATCAAGTTCTATCGATTTTTGCTGGAATGCAGCTGGAGGAAAAGCAGGTTCATAACGCAAAGCGCCCATCCCCTGAGTGCCTACATATTTTAATCTGTCAAGTGGAGTCAGAGTATTGGGATGAAAGCCCTTCTCCATGAGCTTGCGATCTAGTAACAGTCGTCCCCACCCATCCGGTAGACTATCATTGAATAAACCAAATAGACCGTCAAAAACACGTTCTTCGCATGGAATTACTCCCGATGTGAGAGGGAGTTTGAAGGGGGAGAGTTCCATGCCCAGTTCAAGGAACTGGGGAGAATATTCGAAGAAAAATTGTCGTTTGATCAGGGCTAGGCGCCCCATAAGAACCGGTTGTTCCAAACCACAGTAAGTGACATTTAGGGTTGTAGAAGTATCTGTGGACATTTAAACCCTACCTCTTTTGCGTGTTTTTTGTTGTAGAAGCTGGTTGAGAGTAGGATAAGATTGCGATGATTTTGGAAGAAAAAGTTGTGTAAATTCAGGAAGGGCTTCCAAAACAAGTGCCAGTTTCAATAGGGACTCAAGAGAAATATGTCCGGAGCGCTCGAACTTTTTAAGCGTTCCCAAACTGACACCGGAGCGGGCCGCCAAAGAGGTTTGGGTGAGATTAAGAGAAAGTCTTTTTTCTTTCGCATGCTTCGCAATATGTGCGATTAAATCATATGGTATCAGAATATTAAAGTTCATCAGGGTATCCGTTGTGTCTGTAATTCATGTATAGTAGATTATAGGATATCTACTAATTATATTCAAGAAGTTAACGGGAGCAGGCTGTACTCCTAAAGGGCGTTCGTAAATTTTCCGGTCTATACGGCATGGTTCAAAATGGAACTAAAATGGGTAGCACAAAGTAATCAAAAATCTTT
>JBAWVE010000199.1:0-3964 GCA_037147435.1 Parachlamydiaceae bacterium | reverse complement strand
GTCAGCCCGTAGTTTTTTCAGCGTTGTTGTGTTACCTTCATTTGAACCATGCCGAAAAAAGAGCAAAAAAGAGTGGTCTGCCTAGCTGCAGTAATTTTAGAGGAGTAGGCATGACTGGAACAAGAGGCGCAAGGATATTCAAGAAAGTTTTTGTGCGTTATCCCTTGCGTCCCTGGCGTCCCTTGTGTCCCTGGTGTCCTTTGCGTCCCTGGCGTCCTTTGCGTCCCTGGCGTCCTTTGCGTCCCTTGTGTCCCCTGCTTTACTGGCGAATTGTGTTGCAAATCTTAGCACTGTTTGTTACATTTAAATCCCATGTCACAAACAATCAATCATCTATCTTTATGAAACAGTATCATGCACTCATTGTATTTTTCTTTTTCTTAGTGCAGGGCATTTCGTTAAGCGCTGCGATCCCCTATGACGTGGACTTCGTCGGAGCCGACGAAGAGACTGGTTGTCTGTTGACCACAGTCTCCCAACTTGTCGCCCTGAGAGACTATCCTCCTGTGACAGACGCTGCGCTAAAAAAACGGATCAATGACGACATTCCCAACCTTCTTAAAGCGATGCAAAGCCGTGGGTATTATGCGGGCACAATCCAGGTAACTCTGGATCACTCCGTTGCCCCAAGCGTCATCCACTTGACCATTGATACCGGTCCCCTCTATTTCTTTTCTTCAATGGAGATCTATGCGGCTGACGAGGCGTCCACGCCATTCCCCTATGAGGGAATTTGTGCCGATGAATTAGGTATCTTTCCTGGCACTATTGCTCTTCCAGGTGATATTTTGGGTGCGGAGGAGTTACTTCTCGATCAGTTAGAGCACTCAGGATATCCATTGGCAAAAATCATCAAGAGAGAGGTGATTGCCGACCGGACAGCCCTCACCGTCACTGTCGTGTTCCATGTGGACAGCGGTCCTTTAGCCTATTTTGGAGGTACAGATATATGCGGAAACAAAACTACACTTCCTGAGTTCTTTTGTCATCAGTTAGGCTGGAGGGCTGGCGCCCAATATGATCCTTGCCTAATTCAAAGTACATTCGACTCTCTGGAATTGAGCGGTTTATTCAGTTCTATCAACATTGAACACGACGACGCTCTTGACAACGACGGGATGCTGCCCATGCATATCACTGTGAAAGAGGCCAAAGCCCGCAGCATCGCCTTTGGTGTTGGGTACGCCACAGATCTTGGTGCCGGTGCGAGTTTTGAATGGCAGCACAGAAATATGCGCTCTCTGGGAGAAAAACTCAGCATTGTTGCCAATTTATGGCAGATCAAGCAGGAAGGGTATATCAGATATGTTCAACCCGACTTTTTGTGCCCTAAACAGGATCTGATCTGGACCCTGGAGGCAGAGCACGAGGCAGTTAGGGCGTTCCGTGAGATTTCATACAGTTTTTCCGGTATTATCGAAAGACAATGGAGCGAACGGCTCAGATTTTCCTATGGAGGCATGTTCACTCGACTGCGCAACACACACTCAAATAACAACGGTGATTTTAACCTGTTTAAAGCTCCGTGGCAGATCTATTGGAACGGAGCCAATAGTTTGCTAGACCCCACGAGTGGCACTACAGTCCATTTCAAAATGACTCCTACATTGCAAACGCTATCGCCGTATTTTGCCTATGCTATCCAACTCCTCACTGCCACAGGATATTATCCTCTCGATACCAAGGAGAGATTTGTTTTTGCTACAAAAGGGACTTTGGGCTCTATCTGGGGAGCGAACAAACACACAATTCCCCCCTCAGAAAGGTTTTATGCCGGATCAGATATGCTATTGCGCGGCTATCACTACCTTACTGTGAGTCCGCTGAGTTTAAGAGATAAGCCGATTGGTGGACGTTCTGTAATGGTCTACGCCTTTGAAATGCGCATGCGCGTGAAAGACCCTTTCGGATTAGTGTTGTTTTATGATATCGGAAACGTGTACGCACAATCGCTGCCGCAATTCAAACACAAACAGCTCCAGTCTGCCGGATTGGGCCTGCGTTACCACACACCGGTGGGGCCGATCCGGTTAGACATCGCCTTTCCACTGAATCCGCGTGCCCATTTAGACAGTGCTGTTGAAGTGTATTTTAGTATCGGCCAAAGTTTTTAGGGATGGCAATGGGGATGATATGAAACAAATTTTTGCACTATTGACAGGTATATTAGCGTGCTATACATGTTTGTGCGGTGCCGAATATGACATGCAGGCATCCATGCACATAGACGCGATTCCCCTCTCAGCCATTTTGCCCGCAAGTTTTCCCTATAAAGGCACTGCCAGGGGGCTAGCGACACTCAAAGGCGAATCCATGCACCCTCAAATCGAATTATCTCTGCATGTTGACGACCTCACAATTATAGGCCCTACTGCACGGGCCACACCACCGGCCTCTGCAGATATAACTCTTTCATTCGCCAATGGAGAGCTCACAGCTTCGGGCACAATTATCACAGTTGGAGACTCCCCGATTACCTTCAATCTCCATGTTCCCGCAACAGTAACGCTTTTCCCTCTGGCTTTTGACATTGATCCAAAAGCACCGATTACCGGTCACGCTTCAGCAAGTGGCGAGATCTCGACGCTGATGCAATTGGTCTCCGATTCTAAGGTGCTTCTTTCTGGCCAAGCCAATACCGCCATCACTGTGACAGGGACTTTCGGTACGCCGGAAATCCGCGGTGTCTGTGACATCACGGATGGACGATACGAAATCCCCGAAATCGGCGCGGTCCTTTCCGGCCTGACGGCACATATAGAAGGCACGGGGACGCAATTGCAGGTGTTGAATCTGCACGCTTTTGACGGGAGAGGCGGATCCGTCACGGGCACGGGATCGATGTTACTGGATTTTGCCAAAGAATTGCCTTTTTCTTTGGAGCTATCACTCAATCAGGTCGTTTTATTGAATCAGGACTACCTCTACGCCGTCTGCAGCGGTCCATTAATGTTCCACGGCGATGGCTCTGTCGGGATGATCGAAGGGGATCTAACGCTTAACACCGGCGAGATTATTATTCCCGATCAACCTCAAACAACAATCTATAGCGTGGACGTCACTTTTATTAATGTTCCACAAAGCACGTCGCCACCCCAACAATTCGGCGTCAGGCATTCCGATTGGCCTCTTAAAATGGATGTCCGTCTCAATATTCCAGATAATTTATCGATCCATGGGCGGGATCTTTCATCGTCGTGGAAAGGGAATCTGACAATCCAGGGTGAAATCGAGGCGCTGAATCTTGTTGGACAGTTAAAAGTTGTCAATGGGGAATATCTCTTCAACGGTAACCCGTTCGCCATCCGCCAGGGCACAATCACTTTTGCTGGCGATGTCGACAAAAAAACTACACTTTATGTCATCGCCAGGAAAGACCTTGATACTGTACAGGTCGATGTGATCGCAAAGGGTCCTGTACAAAATCCGACTATCTCTTTTAGGTCAAATCCCCCACTACCCCAACGGGAAATTTTGTCCTGGATCCTCTTCAACCGCGGCTCGTCAGAAATCTCGCAATTTCAGGGAGCCCAACTGTCGGAGTCGATCACCAATCTTAAGACGGGCCAGCAAGGAGGCCCCGACGTTCTGTCGAAAATTCGCTCTTCCCTGGGGATCGACCGCTTTGAAATCCGCCGTTCTTCCAAGGGGGATAATAGCAATGTTGATGTGCAAATCGGGAAATATATCTCAGAAGGGGTGTTAATCTCAGCCATCAAAAGCGATGTCAACCGCCTTGCCATCGAAGCCAATATCACCGAAAGAATCAAATTGCAAGCGCAGGTGGGCGATGACACTGAGGGGCAACTGCTCCTTAAATGGAAGCGTATCTACTGATGAGGGATTGAATGTTGGAAATAGAGATATAGTTCTGTATCGCCCCGCTGGGGCTGGATTATGGTCGTGGAATGGTTCCCAGGCTTCACTCGTCCCTTCGGGACAGCGCCTCAGCCTGGGCTAAAAA
>JBAWVE010000198.1:0-3974 GCA_037147435.1 Parachlamydiaceae bacterium | reverse complement strand
AGATGGCAGTCTCCATCTCCTTGCGAAAGGCATCCAGCTGCAATTTGAGCATATCGGCATTCGTCAGGCCGCGGATATCATCGATTAGTTCATGAACGTGCAGATCCACTTCCATTAGATCGGATTTTGGTGGCAATACGGCGACTGTCTTTTTGGTCTCTTTGCTTAGGGTCACCGTTTGAAAATCTTTTTCAGAGAGTTTTTCCAGTTCGGCTTTCAGGGGATGGTCTGCCAGGCGGATCAAAAGGGCAGGGGAGGCAAAGTATTCATTCTTCACAAACGAAGAAGCCTTAAAAAACCTGACAGGAGAGATCTTTACCTCCTTTTGAACAGGTTCTTCCAATTGAGTGCCGCTCTTTCTGAAAAATAGTAGCTGGAAGCAATACTCAGGCAACTCTCCAATTCCTTTGGGTTGAATACTGTCCAGCTCCACCTTGGTATTGGGCTCCAGCATCCCTGCATCGATGGTGGTATACCGATCGCCCATCCTGATAGCGAAATGATAGATCACGGTAAAGTTGCAGTCGTTGACCAGATAGAGTTGGATCTGCCCATCCGGAGGATTTCCAGGGTTCGAGGGCAAGGCCGCAAAGATAAACTCCGGCAGGTCTCCACCCTTTTTTTGATTCACCTCCTTGAATCCACTCGATTTCACTTCGGGGTACTGGGAAGATGGGTTCTGAGAAGATGAGAGCTGAGAAGATACGAGGGTGGAAGCATGGGACTGACCCCCTGTTTGTCGGTCCCTGAGCGCAGTCGAAGGGGATGCTGAGGGAACCACCACCAAATTCTTGATATAGGTTGGGATCTCAAATCCATCCTGTGTCTCCACACTGACCATCTCTTTGGAGAGAATCGCCGTAACCCTTCCGCCTCCGACTTCATTCATAAAGCGGACCTTGTCTCCAATAGCTATTTTTAATATCACTCTTTTTCTGTTTTATTATGCGTGATCCGGGTAGATTCGGGCAATAATCAAGTAAAACGTGGCTCCCAAAAGAGCCCCTATTGAATTGGAAAGTTCGTCTTTCAAATCAAATGCACGTCCTAACATCATTTCAAGTTGGGAGACTTCCATGAGTAATCCCCATAAAATCGAAAACATAACTATGTAAATGATACGTGACCTCTTTTTCTCAGCATGAAATGTCCAGCAGGCCAATATGGTCAATCCAAAATACATACATCCATGCACAAGCTTGTCAAAGCCGTCAAACAATTGAATTTCAGGCATATCATCAGAAGGCATAAGAGACAGGCCAGCCACTATACCTAAGTACATGAGGCTAATGAGTACCCGCAACCATTGCGGGAAAGAGAAAATAAATCTGATCATGGTGCAAAGGTAACCATATCGAACGAAAAAAGCCAAAACAAATGCAACGCGCAACTGTTTTGGCTTTTTTTTTATCGGTCCCAGGGTCTGGACTCCGCTGAGCCTAAAGAAGTGGCAAAGGGAATTACCAGAAACCAATTCTTTGAATCTGTTCTTTTAGCCTTTTAACGGAGCCAATTTCTTTAGGATTCACGGCAGGAGACTTCTTATGGCTAATATTTTCCAGTCCATTTACGGCATGACCGTTGCTTTGATTGTTGTTGAAAAAAATAATTTCCTGGTAAGGGTCATTGGGACTGATCAAATTCCTTTTAGCTACAATGTAGGAAGGCAAGAGCAGGAGAATTCCACCAAAAACAAAATTGAAAATCATGAGTCCAATAATACCAAGCCATTGGAAATTGAAGACTACAAAAGTAAAAACGGCATTGATTGACAGTATTAAATAGGTTGCCCGGGCATGCGTCAGGCCCATCGTCAGGAGTCGGTGGTGCGTATGGTTCTTGTCTGCTACGAAAGGTGATTTTCGTCGGATGATCCTGATGGCAAAGACACGCAGAGTATCCATCAGCGGGTAGATAAGGATGCCAAAAGAGACGGCAGGAGCAGCCATAATAGCGTACGGAACCCTTTGGTCGATGTTGAATTCATTGAACTCAATAACTAAAATCGCCATGATGGTACCTAGTATCAAAGACCCGGTATCCCCCATGAATATTTTATTCTTTCGGCCATATACATTGAAGAAGAAGAAGCCAAGCAACGCGCCAACCAAAGAAAAGGATACGATAGAAAATTCGAAATGACCGCTCAAGAAGAACCAAATCCCCAAAACAGAACTTGCAAAAATACTGAGTCCTGCCGCGAGCCCATCGATGCCATCAATCAGGTTAAAAGCGTTGATGAACACGATCAGCACAAAAGTTGTTATTGGGACGCTTACAATCATGGGAATGTTTTCTATGCCCAGAAACCCATGTAAGTTGGTGAAACGGAAATGGCCGAGAAAAATTAGAATGCCGGCTACCATCAGTTGCGAAATAATTTTCTTGGAGGCGCTAAGAGAAACGATGTCATCCTTCAGTCCTACAAAAAACATGATCATCACTGCGGCAATGATAAAAGTCAATCCGGGAAGGATGTAACCATTGCGGGTGAGTGTTAAACCCAGAATGAAACCGATAAAGATGGCGACTCCGCCCAAGGTAGGAATTCGGTGAATGGTCGCGGAACGTCCATTCGGTTCGGAGAATAGTTTCAACTGGCGCGAAACGCTTATCACGGTAGGTATTGCCCTGTAAGATACAACAAAGGCAATCAGAAAGCTTGCAAAAACGTAAACAAACTCTCGCATACTATACTGTTAAAGGGGTTCCGGACTTCCTCACAAAAAAATGATTTTACCTGATTAGTTGTGATTTTTGCAAATATAATGTTTTTTTCAAAATGATTATTACCATAATTCGATTAACATAAATTTTCAACTGCCCGGTTTGGAAGTTGAAAATGGATGAGGAGTAAGGGAAAGCCTGGCTAAAGGGTGGTATTCGCCTTTCAATCCGATAGGTACCGCATGACGGATATCATGGACCAATTGTATGGAAGGCATTGCCTCCATCAGCGGGAACCCTTTGCCATTCAGTATTTGTCTGTAACTCTCTGTATGCAGGTCGGTAAATCCATCACTGAACTCAATTTCTTCTCCATTCATCTCCAGCAGTCGATAGGTTCTTTTGCCCGCTTTCCGAATCTCTGCAGGCAAGGTCTCCTCGTTGATGCTTAAAAAATAGCGTACCGTTGCGTTCTTAAATCGCAGGAATCCGGATACGCGGTCGTGGGAAGCCACGTGAACGACATTTTCTTTCACCTCCCCGAATACCCAGGACAGCATGTCGTAAAAATGTACTCCTATGTTAGTCGCAATGCCTCCACTTTTCGAAACATCTCCCTTCCAGCTTGTATAATACCACTTGCCACGGGCGGTGATGTAGGTGAGATCGAGGGCATAATTTTTATCTGCAGGACCTTGTCCGATGCGCTGCTTCAATGCTACGATCGAAGGATGAAGCCTCAGCTGCAAGATGTTGTATACTTTTCTGCCGGTCTCCTTTTCAATCTGGGCCAATGCTTCCATGTTCCACGGATTAAGCACGAGGGGCTTTTCGCAGATCACATCGGCTCCTACCCGCAGTCCAAACCGGATATGAGCATCGTGCAGATAGTTAGGCGTACAAACACTCACAAAATCAACTGCCCCTTCGCCTTTTCTTCGCAACAGTTCAATATGCCGGTCAAATCGTTCAAACTCCGTAAAAAAAGAGGCATTAGGAAAATAACTATCCAAAACACCCACACTATCAAATTTGTCAACAGCCGCTATCAACTCATAACCAGTCTCCTTAATAGCCTTCAGATGTCTGGGCGCAATATACCCTGCTACCCCAACAATCGCAAACTTTCTCCTCGCTGATGCGGATTTGCAATCCGCATCCATTAGATTAGGTTCCCTCGCTGATGCGGATTTGCAATCCGCATCCTTTAGATTAGGTTCCCTCGCTGATGCGGATTTGCAATCCGCATCCTTTAGATTAGGTTCCCTCGCTGATGCGGATTTGCAATCCGCATCCATTAGATTAGG
>JBAWVE010000197.1:0-3979 GCA_037147435.1 Parachlamydiaceae bacterium | reverse complement strand
CTCAACGACTTCGTCTGCTCTCCTCCACGGGTAAAACTAGAGTTTTCCCCGACCCTTTTTCCGCTCACCACATTCATCCCTGTAGCAGAGCTACAGGGATTCTGCGGTTCGATTGAATGCTTGAAGAGGGCTTCCGGCGATAATGTCTTGAGCTTCTTTGTAATCTAGACTATAGTCAAAATCCCATCGTGGAGGAAGAGCGAAAACATATTTATTGTTTCGCGCAAGTTCTGTTGCTTTGACTGGTGCGGCACTGATAGAGAAATCCTCAGCAGTATATGAATTCCACTGTGCAGTTGTGAAAACCAAGATTGGTAAATCCTCATAAGGCGCACCTGTTGTCCATTTTGGATTTCGGATAATAAACTTCGCACCATTTTGCTCGATTGTGTTTGTCTTAATCACAGTTCCCTTCCATGTCTGACTAACAACCGAATATCCCTGCCAACTTGCGGGCAATGTAAATGTAAATCCGTATGCACTATTTTTATAAACATTTGCAGTCGCTGTTGTCACTGTTGAAGTTGCAACAGGTTCATTTACCGCCACCACATCATTACGAGCGTAATAAAGAAAAAATGCACTCGCAACCACCGCTATCGCAACTATAATAATCAATACCCAAACCAGTGTCTTTTTGTTATTGTTTTTTTCATATATATCTAAGACGTATGGAAATTAGTGATATTACAAGATGTAATACGCTCTACTATCATACACCTAATGCAGGATTGCTTACCTTTGCTTTGGACGACAATTACCGTCACCAACATTATATATCCTTTGTTATCAAGTCAGCAGCAATACGTCCCGACTCAAGGATGGTCGGCAAACCACTACCTGGATGCGTACCTCCTCCGACAATGTAGAAATCTTTATACCCTTCAAGTCGATTGTGTGGACGGAAATACAGCATCTGATCGAGGGAATGAGCCAGGTTAAACACCGCACCCTTATATACATAAGCGTCATTCTGCCAGTCATCAGGCGTAATGACTCGCTCTGTCTTGATATGCTGTTCTAAATCCATAAGACCAGTCTTCTCGATAAGTTTTCGTATAATAAGATCTCGGTAACGTTTCTTTTCAGCTGTCCAATCAATAGGCTTATCTTTCTGATTTGGTACTGGGACAAGTACATATAGAGTGGAACATCCTTCCGGAGCTAACGTTGAGTCGGTAGCGCTAGCGTTCTGGATATAGAATGACGGGTTTTCAGGTAATGTTTTATCGATGAATATCTGCTCAACATTTTTTCTGTAATCCTTGGCGAAAAATATTTGGTGATGGTTCATCTCATATTTCTTGTCGATACCCAAGTACAACATAAATGTCGAACAGGAATATGATTTTTTAGCCAACTTTTCATCATTATATTTTTTCCTATCCTCGTTTTTTAATAAATGACTCATGCCATGAGCAAAATCCTCATTCATTATCACACCATCAGCAAATACTTTTTCACCATTTTCAAGCATGACTCCCGTAACTTTAGTACCATCAAGAAGTACTTGCTTAATTCCTGTGTCGAGAACGATTTTTCCTCCTTCTTCCTCTACGACCTTAGCCATAGTCTCTGAAATTTTATAGACCCCTCCGATCGGATGATATACCCCAAACTCATGCTCCATGTAGGACAAGATCGTAAACGTGCCTGGACATTCCCAAGGCGACATACCAAGATATTTTGCCTGAAAGGCCATGGCAATTTTTAAATTCTCATCTTTAAAATATCGAGATAAGACATCATGTACAGAAACCGTGGCATCCAAGACCGGCAAAGCCTTTATCAGCTTCCAACGAAGGTAATGATAGAGGCGAATGTATGGGACTTTAAGGCACGCATAAATACGATCAAACTTTTTCTTCTGTGATTTCATGTAACGGTCGTAATTCTTTGATTCTCCCGGAAAGAGTTTATCGATTTCTTGTTTTAGCTTCATTTTGTCGAAATACATGGTAAAAGCTCGACCATCGTCGTAGTGTAATTCATACAATGGATCAAGCTGTTTCATCGGAAGTACATCATCAATATTCCTGCCAGCTTCAGCAAATATTTCCTTAAATGTCTTAGGTAGGATTACAAAGGTGGGACCAAGTTCAAAGGTATATCCATCTACTTTCAAAGAGGAATTTCTACCGCCAACATAAGGCTTCTTCTCGTATATAGTCACATCGTAGCCACGATGTGCCAAAATCATTGCTGACGATAACCCTCCTGGACCAGCACCGATGATAATTATTTTCTTTTTATTCATAAAAATTATTAAAGCAAAGTTTTATATTCTCTGATAAACGGCCGCATGTCTTCTAAGATGATGGCCTTTGGATTGCATCTGATGGCCATGCCGTCAAGGTACATGTGACTTTTGATTATATCAAACATCCCTTCGCCGAAACTCATACCAGAGAGAACGCCGAGACGAATAGTCTGCATCATCTTTTTCGTCAGACTCATTTCTCCTACCGGCTTTCCTCTGAAATCAGCGTAGAGTTCTATAAATTTCTTTTCAAAACTTTCATAAGCTTCGCCTTTTATTTCGATATCGGACATCTTGTTCAGAAAGAAAGCGGCTTGAGGATAATCATACTGACTCAAATGATCGAAGAAATTAAGCAGATTGACTTTGATCTTTTCTCCGACCTTACCGATATATCCAGCATCGACAAAATAAAATTTATTATTTGAGATTATGATATTTCCTGGATGAATGTCGCCATGAAAAACTCCTCCGAGATAGGTAAACAATCCTTGAATACGGAAGAACTCGAGAAGCTGAGGATAAGAGAGAGCCTTTTCATCTAAAAGTTCGTCCATGGTTTTGCCATTTATATAATCCATCACCAAAGCATTCTCACTTGATAACGCTTCATAGACGTGAGCAAAACCAAGAGAGGTCGGACCAATCTGTTCCTTATGCACATCAACAACCTCTTGCAATCGGCGATATCCTTCTATTTCGTTTTTCAAATTCAGTTCAGATAAGGTCATCTTCTCTATCTGCCCAATGAGCTCAGCCGGATTAGCAACACCCTTCAATTTTGGATAAAAAAATATTGCTATTTTAAACAGTCTCTGCACGCTCTTAACGTCCTTGCGAAATTGTTGAGCTACATCAGCTTTAATTAACTTGACTGCCACTGTTTCACCTGTCTTAAGAACAGCCTTATGAACTTGGCCTACTGAAGCTGAAGCGATGGGTTTTTTATCAAAACTTAGAAATTGAGAACCGTCACCAAAGGCATTCTTTACAAGTATATCCAGTGCTGCCGGCTTTACTTCATCAACGTGTCGATAGAGTTTAGTTAGCTCTCGACATTTTTCCTCACTTAAAAAATCGGGCCTGAGAGCATATACCTGTCCGATCTTAACAGCAAGCAGACCTTGGCTTTGAATGAAATCAACATCGGGCAATCCTTTGCCGTACAATGTCCTTATTAGCCGAAAAAAATTAAAAGGATTCATTATTTTTATTCAATTGGACAAGTATTTTTTCCAAGAAGCGCATAAAGTGCACATCGACTAATAAGTGCTTCTAGTATACAAAAGAGCCCAAACACCCCTAAAACAATTTTAAAGATTAGACTTGAAACAAAAAAAATTGCGATAAGTGCTAACAACCCTAAAATAAATCTTACCGCTCGATCTCTATTTCCAATATTTTTTTTCATATACGTTAATTGTATCAAATTTTAAGTAAGTATCAAAAAGTTTAATTTTAGTAAATGTTGAAATTCAAATAGTGCTTATTCTAAGCATTAATATACTAAGTTTTGTAGTGTCAGTACAAGGCGGGTCCTTGTACTGTTTTTTTTGCTGCGGGACTTGGACCGTGAGTACACTTTTCGACCTCGACTAAAATGCAAGACTTGGAGTTCGGTCACGAGTTACTAAGTATAATTTTTCGCATAGCTCAAATTCTACTAAGTACTCTCGACCCCGCCTCGCCGTCGTTCCAAGTATTCACGACATGCTGTGG
>JBAWVE010000196.1:0-3988 GCA_037147435.1 Parachlamydiaceae bacterium | reverse complement strand
CTATCCTCCCCATCCTGCCTATCTTGTTATTTTATTTCAGAGTCCACACACAACCAGCCACCCGAAAGCTATCCTGCCTATCCTCCCCATCCTGCCTATCTTGTTATTTTATTTCAGAGTCCACACACAACCAGCCACCCGAAGGCTATCCTGTTATTCTATTGCAGAGGCCACACACCACCCGTCAACCCAAGGTAAATCGTGTAAAACCGATCAAATCAGTGTTCCACGAACAAAATTCTACAAAATTATTTTCAGTTATTTTGCGATTTATATTTTTTTATTTTTCATGTTCACAACGTATTTAGGAGGTGTTTTTTAAAGAAGTACAAATTGAATTTTAAAGTCTTTTTTTTGTGTCATTAAGAAAAGTGTTGCACAATATGTCTAAAGTCAATATTCAGTAGGGTGTATAAACCATAAATCCCTAAAGGAGAATTACCATGTCGATAAAAGACACAACAAAACATTTAAAAGACCTTCTAGCACATATCACACACGACCTTGACAAAGCTGATGGCGGCAACAAAGCAGCTTCTCAGCGCGTTCGTACAGGCACAGTTAAGCTTGAAAAAATAGCAAAACTGTACCGCAAAGAGTCTATCCACACAGAAAAAAATGCTAAACCTGCAAAGAAACATGCTAAAAAAGCTGCCCCAGCGAAAAAAGCTGCTCATGCTAAAAAAGCTGCTCCAGCTAAAAAAGCCGCTCCTGCGAAAAAAGCTGCCCCTGCGAAAAAAGCCGCTCCAGCTAAAAAAGCAGTTGCAAGACCACGCGCATTGTCCTTCAAAAAACCATCTGCAAGACTTCCAATAAGAAAATCTTTCAGATAGTCCTCTAAAATTACTCTTTAAGGTAGAGGGAGGCTTTTGCCTCCCTTTTTATTTATGATCAAAAAACTATCCGCAGAAATCAATATCTCATCCCTGTCCAAAAAAGGACACGGATTGGGTCTTATCGTCGACACCGAACGGCAGGTCGAAGTTCCCTTCACAGTACCTGGAGACAAGGTGCGCGCCCACCTATTGAGAAAACGGGGTGGCGTTTCTTCCTCCTTATTAGAAGAAATTATTACCCCCTCCCCATTGAGAATTGTGCCTCGATGCATCCATTTTGCCTCATGCGGCGGATGCCGGTGGCAACAGCTCGACTATGAGGAGCAGTTAAAAATTAAACAGAAGCAGATCGAATCTCTCTTCCGCGAGATAGTCCCCGCTGACATCCCCATTCGCCCCATCATTCCATGCGATCCGCCATGGAATTATCGCAATAAGATGGAATTTTCTTTCTCCAGCGATGCCGCAGGGAAGAAATACCTTGGACTTATCATCGACAGCAGCCGTGGCAAAGTGCTGAATCTTACAGAATGCCATTTAACTAACCCCTGGTTTGTCGAAGCCATTACAGCGACACGTCAATGGTGGCACGAATCTGCCCTGGCTTCCTACCATCCTCACAGTAATACGGGGGCATTGCGCACACTAACCGTCCGCGAAGGGATTCGCTCTGGAGACCGCCTTGTGATGTTAACCGTTTCAGGGAATCCCGAGTATGCGTTGAATAGGCAACAGTTGGACAGCTTCACAGCATTTTTGCGCGATGCGATAGAACCGGTGAATCCGAACAGCCGACTAAGTATTTTTTTGCGCATCCAACAGACAGCTAAAGGGGTCGAAACAAATTTCTTTGAGATGTTGTTATATGGGGAAGACCATATAAGAGAAACTCTTTACATCGAAACAGACCCTTCTAAAGAGGCAATTCCATTGGAATTTGATGTGAGCCCTTCTGCCTTCTTTCAACCGAACACGCGACAGGCAGAGAAATTGTACTCTATCGGACTGCAATTGCTTGACATTCCCCCACACAGCGTTGTCTACGATCTCTATTGCGGCACGGGAACGCTGGGAATCTGCGCAGCAAAAAATGCAGCCCTTGTCGTAGGCGTGGAGATTTCTCCTGAATCGTCCCTTGATGCGCGCACAAACGCTGCAAAGAACGGATTGGAAAACGTGCAGATCTTTACTGGATCCGTGCGCGATGTGATCGATGAAATCCGCAAAAATGCGCAGCTGCCGCTGCCGGATATTGTGATGCTGGATCCTCCACGTGTGGGCCTCGATAAAGAAACCATTCAGCATCTGGCGGCCTTAAAACCCAAAAAGTTGCTTTATATTTCATGCAATCCCACCACCCAGGCAGAAAATTTGATAGCTTTAAAGGAAATCGGCTATCACATCACAGCTGTGCAGCCCGTGGACCAGTTTCCGCATACAGTGCACATCGAAAATATTGTTGTCTTGCAACTTGCTACAGCTTGAAACATATTCGGTTGTCAACTGAGTGCCCGATCGGCTATACTGCAGCAAGAGACTTATAGATAACTCAAATGCAGAGGATTTTATGAAAAGAATTTGTTACTCACTGATCTGTTTGCAGACAGTGATCGTATCGTCCCCAATTTTTGCTGACGATGGAGAAGCCGTTGCCCCACGTGAACAGGGCCTGTGGCAAACATTGATCATGATCGGTATTGCTCTTGTTTTCTTCTACTTTATCCTATGGCGCCCGGAACAAAAGCGTCGTAAGGCTTTGGAAGAACAACGTTCCACCTTGAAGAAAGGCGACCGTGTAACAGCGATGGGTATCATCGGCACAGTATTGCGCATCCAGGAACAAACAGTGATCCTGAAAATGTACGATGGTGCAAAAATTGAAGTGCTAAAAGGTGCTATCACCGATGTCATTCCCGGCACGGAAGAAGATGTTAAAAAAGCCGAAAAAGAAGATAAATAGCTACGTATACAACTGTGCGATCACTCTTCATCGGGGTGATCGCCTTCTATCAAAAGACACTCCGATTCGAAATCCCGCATCACCACATCCTCTTGAATCCCGGCTTTTTGCTTTAAACAGGCAATAATCTTAGGAATTGCCTTCCTAGCCGCATCTTTCCCAGCCTGATAAATTTGTTCATTCTTATCTTCCTCAAAAGTCCCGAATTGACATAATTCCGGTCGGATCACGACATCAGCTCCCAATAAACAACATTCACTTTGCCACAAAAGAGTAATCTCTGCACTGCGCGTGGCGACTCCAAAAAGGTTCGTAGGGAATGTTCTTGGAAGCAAGCCTCTAAGATCGACTGCAACAATAACTTCAGGATTGAAATACTCGGCTGTACGCACAGGAACTGGATCAATCGTACCCCCATCAACAAAGGCACGCCCATGAAGATAGACGGGAACAAAGACAAAGGGAATGGAAGAGGATGCCTCAATGGCAGGAATCAGGGGGCCGCCACCAAGGGTAACTAGTTCACTAGTATATAGGTCCGTAGTCACAAGAAAAAAAGGTTTTTTTAATTCTTCAAAAGTACGCGCCGTAAGATTCTTGCATAGAAATCGCCTTAGGGACCTGCCTTGACACAGTCCATATTTGGCATTCCAGACATCGAGATCAACTAACACGCTTGTTTTCATACTCAGCAGAGTTTCCTTCAGCTCTTCCACAGATGGGTCATCACAATACAACGCCCCAACAATGCTTCCAGCACTACATCCTATAACCAGATCGATGGGAATGTGAGCCGCTTCCAATTCCTCAATGACCCCAACGTGGGCGAGGCCCTTAGCCCCACCACCACCAAGCACCAGGGCCAAACGTACCTGTTGCGGCACAGGAAGGCAAGTCGGCAAGGGGGGCGGTGCAGTGCCAATATTATAACGCTGCGGACAGCAACATCCGGAGAGGCCAGCAAGTAAACACAGGAGAAGGGTGCATAATCGAAACATGGTAATCGCCATCGGTATAAGTGTTTGCGTGAGTGGTCTACAAGTATTGTAATCTTGTACGTTGGCTTATAGGGTAATATAAAAATATTTTCAATCTTTTCTTTTAGGATCGAACTTGGAGTAGGGAAACGGACGCAAGGGACGCAAGGGACGCAAGGGACGCAAGGGACGCAAGGGACGCAAGGGACGCAAGG
>JBAWVE010000195.1:0-4060 GCA_037147435.1 Parachlamydiaceae bacterium | reverse complement strand
GGGAACTTTGATTGGAATTGGCGGACTTGTATCAGGAGCAACGCAGATTCCCAGTCTATTATTACCGGCTGCAGGCGTTCTTTTTGGCTTTGGAACTATTATAGGATATGTATGGAAACCATGGGTAAATTGGTCAGCTAAGGTGGGAGCAGTTATGGGCGTGTTAACGTCCTGGGGGATGCAGTATACAATTAGGGCAGTAGCAACCAAGTGTATGGCGATCGGCGCAGACGTTTTAAACAAGGGGGGGAATATAAGTAAAGCTCAACATGGTAATTTAAACAAAGGTTTAGAGAATTTTAATAGTTGGGATGTAAAACGAATAAAGACTTTCATGAGCAATATTGAGGACATGTAGAACGACTTAGGTCCGCTTCAGGAAGTGACCGGCAGAGGGTGGTCCAGCTGTGGCGATGGCGCCGCTTCTGGAGGGGGTTCTGCGGGCTTGGAAGAGGAAGCAATGAGTTGGTCAAATTGCCTGCCCAATGCTTTCGTCGCAACAATCCAGAAGCCAATCACCGTCATGAGAATTCCGGCAACATAAGGGGCGCTCGCCGTCAATGTAGAAAAATACAATAAAAGCCCTTGGTGGATGAGCGATCCTCCCGACTTTCCAAAGCGTGATCCCACACCGTCGATCGCAGCTTTCCCTTTGAGCTTGCATTCGTGGCTGAGGGGGATGTATGACATCTCTTTGGTCGTATCAAACACTGAGTACTTTGCTGCCTTACTAAGGCAATTCTGGGCCCCGCCAAAGAAGACAGCGATGGCTAAAGGTGTCGTTCCTGTCAATGCTATCACGATAGGCGCCAGCGAATCTCGGAAAAAGAGGAATGTAAAGAATCCCGCGCATGTCACAAGCATGATGACTGGAGTGATCATTGCCGTTTTTGTCCATCCGAAGCGAGCGATGATTTTCGCTAAAAACAACGCTGTGACTGTCGAAATCACACCCATAATCGATGTTAGGTTGTTCATGTAGTTATTAAATTCAGCTGGATTTGGATACAGAAGACGCAATTGGTCCTTCCAGATGATTTCCACCAAATTAATCACTAAATTGTAAGAAACAACAAGCACTGCTATACATAACAGATATTTTGAATTCGACAGATAAGAAAAGCTTTCACGGAACGATAGTTTCCCTTTTGCTTTGGAAACACGCTTGTTATGATGAAATTCATCAAAAGATGGGTCTTTTAAAACAGAGGAGTTCATCCACCGGAAAATCAACATCGCTAAAACACCGCATACTGTGACAGCAGCGATCAAAATCATTTGTGTTTGCTCCCACTGATCCCCCTTCCCAAAAAAATTAGTCACAGACGGCAGCCATGTAAAGAAAATCGAGGCCTGTCCTGCGCAAATTGTCGAGATATTCGAGCCCACACCAAATACACTGTAAAATCTGCCTGCTTCCCCAATACGCGTTACCTCGTTGGCAAATCCCCAAAATAGCACGTGCAGGACAATACTCGCCCACAACTCGGACATTACGTAAAACCCTGTGAACGTCCAGTAGCGCACCATCGAAATCAGCCCCCTAAACCCTGCCGGAAATAAGAGTTCCATCCTATCAGCAAGGGCGTGAGGATGCACGACGTCTCGTAGCGGATAGAACACAAAAGCAAAGAGGTTGAAGAACAGTAAAAAGCCGCCGACCATAATATAAAAGACACGCTCTTGGCTGTATCGATTAGACAATTTCGTAAAGAGGATAGTCAGCAAGATAGCCATGGGGAACATCACCCAGACTTTAATAAAAGGGATGACTTCTGCTCCGGATGCCGTCACGACGATAGCATCCTTCATATTCCTCAATACACTGTGATTAAAGCAGATAAGAAATAGAATTGCCAACATAGGCAAAAACTTCCTGACCTCGCGCCGATGAATCGGCCAGAAGTAGGAACGGAGAGAGTTAAATGCTTTTTCAGAGCCAAGACTTGCTTGCTGAAACATCTAAATGCCTTTGTAAAAGGATATTTTATAGTATTAACTATTTAATTACAATACTTTTCAACTCACTAGCACCGGTTCACTGCTACCAGCCGGAGGATTCGCTTCGACTTCCGCAGGTTTTACCCCCGGAGTTGTCAGCTGAACAAACTGTTTCCCTAACGTGCGAGTGGCTGCAATCCAGATGCCAATCACAACAAATAAAAATGCGGCGACATAGGGAGCACTTGCCGTAATCGTCACAAAAGTAAGTAGCAGTCCTTGGTGAACTACAGAGCCACCGGATTTACCCAACCGAGAGCAAATACCATCGATAATCGGCTTCCCTTTCAGTTGATTCTCCGGAGAAAGAGGAACAAACGCCATTTCTTTCGTTGCATCAAAAACAGAATACTTTGCTGAACGGCTTAAGATGTTTTGAACAGATCCGAAGAAAACGACCATTACAAGAGGGGTCGCCCCAAAGAAACTTGCAATCATATTGCCCGTTTCTCCCGAGGCAAAGAAGAATGCGAAAAATCCGATACAGGTAATCAGCAATACCACTGGTGTCAGTAGTGCCGTGAAGGTCCACCCACACTTGCGTATAGAATTGCCGGAGATGAAAAGTGCCGTCAACGTTGCAATAGCGCCTGTAATCAAGGTCACATGACTCATGTAAATGTTATAATCACTTGGGCTAGGATAGAGCTCCCTCATTTCATGCTTCCAGACAACCTCTACCAGGTTGATGACAACATTATAGGAAAGCACAATCAACGCGATACAAATCATGTAACGGGAACTGAATATATAAGCTAAACTGCGACGCATCGATAATTTGCCGATCACACTGCCTGCCTTTTTTCCATCCTCAGGATCGTAGAAACGTGGATCCGTCAATACAGAGGTATTCAACCAACGGAAAAGCAGGAGCGACGCAATACCGGCAATAATGACTAAACCGATCAGCATTGTCATCGACTGGCCCCAGGCATCCGTTCCGAAGGGGAGGTGTGGATTAAAAGCCTGTTTTGATAATGAGGCAGAGGCCCAGCCGGCGGCAACACCTGACAAGTTGGCTCCGATACCAAATAAACCGTAAAACCGTTTGGCTTCCCCCAAGCGAGTAATCTGGTTGGCAAACCCCCAAAATAGCAGGGTCAATATGATATTACTCCACAATTCCGACATGACATAGAAAGTCGTCAGTGTCCAGTTCCGGAACATCGCAATCATCCCTTTAAATCCGGGGGGCAATAAGAGAGATAAGGCATCTGCAGCTGCATGTGGGTGGAGTTGTTCGCGGGCCGGGTACAGGAATGCCGTAAAGAGGAAGAAGTAAGCCAGGAACCCCCCCATCATGACATAGAAAACCTTTTCTCTCGACAAGCGATTCGACAGACGTGTAAAGAGGAAGGTCATTAGCAAGGCACCTGGGAACATAACCCACACTTTGATAAAAGGAATCACTTCAGCTCCGGAAGATTTTGCCGTAACGACCAAGGTGTCTTTCATGATCCTTAATAGGCTATAATCAAAAGAGACGAGAAAGAAAATAAACAACATCGGCACAAGTTTTTTAAGCTCAAAGCGGTGCACCGGCCACAGGGCATTTCGCCAACGACTGAATTTTGGCAACTCATTGGGAGATGTTAACATGGAACATCCTTAGTTTACAAAAAATTAAAAGTGCGACAGAACAAACGGAGACATCATTGAAAACTGGATCGAAGCAAGGGCTGCATCTTAAATCGGACATAAACCTCAAAAACAGGTTGTTCCTAAAACGCACGCTAAACCGCACTGAGTATACTGAAACGAGATGATCTATGCAATCTCTTTCAAACTTCCAAGGGTTAACGCCATCGAAATACCATTTTACATGAAATTCACAAAAAACACAATAGTTATTTATAAATTAGATAATAAAATTATTAATAGAAAATAAATGTAAATTAAAAATTAAAATTTATG
Organism: Parachlamydiaceae bacterium; assembly: GCA_037147435.1. Lineage (GTDB taxonomy): Bacteria > Chlamydiota > Chlamydiia > Chlamydiales > Parachlamydiaceae > JBAWVE01. The sequence goes on along the minus strand of JBAWVE010000195.1, from coordinate 145 downwards.
CAAGTTATATTAGCACTTAAATGGAGAAAACCTGCGAAATCAGAGAATATGATCCCAAGATTACCAGAAAAACTGAGGTACAATTTACCCCTCTTTTTGGCATGGTTCAAAATGGAACGAAAATGGGTAGCACAAAGTAATCAAA
>JBAWVE010000194.1:0-4063 GCA_037147435.1 Parachlamydiaceae bacterium | reverse complement strand
TCAGGTGATCTTGGCCATCCAAAAGTGTTACCTTCATTTGAACCATGCCGTTTTTCAAGTTGATTTGAAGAATTTTTTAGCCCAGACATTAATCGAATGAGTGTGATGATGAAACCACAGCGAGATTTTCAACGGAAGATAGATAAAAAAAGGACTCAGCCACCGGTGCGCCCAAGTCGTCAATCTTCGGGAGAATTGTTTATTCTCTGTCGCAGGATCCTTCTTAAGAATCGTAACTTTGTTAGCTCCGGTAAAAGCATGCAGATGCGAGTCTAACATATTTTCCTTTACACCCTTTTGATGCGGAATCACAGAATAGAGGGAAACGTTAGTGCCGACTGGCCAAGCCCCCAGATGGGAAACAACGTCTTCAGGTTGACAATAGATATTAATCGAACAGTCGGGGTTGAGAGGAAAAGGCCTTTTTTCCCATTGTTCAGGATTAAGGCCCGCAGGAACGTACGCATCAACACGTGCCAATTTTCCACTGTACTCAAGCAATGTGTGAAAGGCCATTGATCCACCAAGGCTCATACCTAGGACATGAACGCCCTTTTTATTTTGCATCCACCCATCGATCGCTTTGTGGTTGCGCTTATACGGATCTTCACCTACAGAATGACCTGGCGTAAAGTCCGCCAATACAGTTGTCATAAATCCATCGCCGCCCGGAAAAGTAGTCCCGGTATAAGCGAGGATAGGAGGCGCTTTTCCTGCTTCCTTAGGTGTTAGCCCTAAAGCATGCATAGGAGTAGCCATTTCTGTTGTAGATAATAAAATAACCTCTATCCCGTACTCGACCCGTTCACATATACCATTGATCAACACAGGAATCGTGATGGTATTTTCTCCCTTGGGATAGGTAAAGGGCATTAATGCCAGAATATTGCCCAAAAAAGCGCGCCACAACACCTCTTCTTGAGGATTTTTAGGGGTTTTTTTTGCCAAACTATCCAATTCACGCTGCAGTTCGCCACGAAAGGTTTTCATTAACTCAGGGTCTTGTTCAACCAATATCGCCCTCATTATCTCTTTATTCTTGTGCAGATTTTCTGGGAGTTTACCGCAGTGCAAAATCCACTGTACGACTTTTTGGATGTTTTGATTGATCGAAGTCTCGGGAATTTGAGGGGAAGGAACACCATGGCCATGATAAATCAATTGTTCCTTAAATGCTTTGTCGATCGCCCGCACTGTACTGGCTTTCAATTCGCTACCCGGAGTCCACACCTTTGCGCCCACCCGCTCCCAAACTCTCTTGAAAGCAGCATTTTCATTCTGATATCCGTAGCGCTCCTGAAAAAATGACACGACATCATGCTTCACCTTTTTATCTAGCCGCCACTTTTCCGGCAGGTGAATCAACCTTTGCCACAAAGAATTGACATAACGACCGCGTTTTGGATCGTCGCAAGAGATATCTGCATCCCCCGAAAGCTGCGGATTGTCCAAAACCTGAGATAAATTAGAAATAGTCATTAGAGATCCCCCGACCTTTTCGAATAATGCTCTTATCTCGACTTTGCACATTTTTTAAATTCATCTTCCGAGAGAGGTATTCTTCAGCTAAATCAATTTCTCGGAAGGGCAAAAAATGCCGATCTGTCGAAATTGATTACGCTGAAGCTTGCCTCTCTCTGGAACCTGAACTCAAAAAATGTACAAGGTCGAGCTTATCTGTTTGTTGTAAGATGCAAAAGTCGTGCCAACTCAAAGATATTGCTCGCTGCTGTGCCGTTGCTTGAAATAGGCACCGAGAACAAATACAATTAGGAGATACATGAAAAGAACCTCCGGCATGACTCCTTCTGTTCTCCATACGGCAACATCAAAGAATTTGGGCAGATGTGAGGTGAAATTGAGCAGCATCCCAGTGTACTCTTCATTAAGAAGGTGAAGCTGGGAGGCCACATATGGAAAAAGTGGAGCTGCAATAAATGCGAGGATCAACAAGAGCATCGAGATACTGACTAGCGGGGGGAAAAATAAATTGTATATCAGCCCCATCCAAGGAAATTTATGAAAATGGTAAAGGGTTAGCGGCAACGCCACGAGATTAACCGCCGCGCCCAACGCCAGAGCCTGCCTAAGCCAATGCAAAAAACAGTACCCATGCTGGTCCCAACGGTCCATCTGCACCACTTCGCTTAGATGCCGTTTTGTAAATGCCTTCCTCAACAAACGCTCGCAAGGAGCACTCAACAACAAAATTGAGGCTGTGACGCCGAAACTGAATTGGAATCCTATTTCCTGCATTGCCAAAGGATCCACTATGACTACTGTCATCAGACCTACACCTAATGAATTTAGCGCTATACTCTGCCGTTCAACAAATACCGCGCCAAAACCCAAAACAATGGCAATCCACGAACGGGTCACTGAGGGAGAATCTCCAAGAAATAGAAAATATCCAGTCATGAGTGCAATCAACACCACTGCTGCTATTTTTCGGGAGAACAAAAGAGCCAGGAAAAATCCGAAAAGTGCGGATAGAATTGAAAAATGAAACCCTGAGATCGCCATCAGATGCTGCAATCCAAAACGTCCCAGGTCGAACGCTAGCAGACGGTCGTCAAACTCCCCTGTGATGATGCCCGAAAGGAAGGCGTTGATATGTGGATCTCTTACAGAGCTTTCAAGATGCTGCCTGACTCCGGACTTGGCAGCGAAACGCCATTCCGACAGGTGACTCATATGTTCAACAGGGATCCATGGGCGGCCTTTGAAGGGGCTCAAGGCGTACCCGCCTTGTACGGTCTCTTTGAGGGTCGACTCAAACTGATAGCGAATTCCCACGGCCGGCCTTGAGACTTGTTTTTCCTGAGAAATGGTCATCCGTACCGGAAAGCCTTTGGCTGCAATCACGCCATCCACTGTGAAAGTGCGCAAGACTCCTTTGTAATTCCAGACCGGGCCAAAGGGCGTTTTCGTGGCGACCACAGAAGTTATTTCGACATCGGCAATGCCCTCCTTGATCAAAGGGGCTTCAGGAAACAGGTAACGCGCATGTGTCAGGGAGAAACTCGCAACCCCTAATCCAATCGCCAATAGGGTACGGACACACACCTGTAGATAATGTGAATAGCGTCCGCAGAACGGCAAAAGATAAATTAGTACAAAACAACAGAACCAGGGAATATTAATGCCATAAAGCGCCAGGGAGGATCCCAATAAGACAGCAATGCCATAAAATAGTGCAGGATGATGCCGCCAAAAATCAGCCAACAGAAGGTAGTGGACTTGGATCACAACTGGACTTCATAAAGGCGTCGGTTGACGATATCGAGTTCAAAAGCGCTCTCGTGGGAGAATGCTCCGGAAATACGGGGAAGGACAACGCGTTCGATATGTTTTGATGAACGGCTATTGCCAACTATTGGCTTCTCAGGCGCTGTCATTTGAGTGTATGGAGAAATCCCCTCTGCGGGTGACCCGACGGTTACCAATGGTGCAAACGATGAAGGAATTTTTGCTTTCACGCGCAAGGCGTCATTTAAGGCTTGAAGAGCCGAGGCAATCTCTTCATCTTCAAAAGACAGTAAGGGTTTTCTTCCTGAAACGATAACTAGGTGCACGTAGTTGACGATATTTTGATCTTTTAACAAAATTTCTTTCTTTTTTCGATCGAAGGACACCATATCGCCCAAGAGCAAAAAAGCATCCTTTGAAGAGGAAGCAGAATTAAATTTGGAGAGATCGATCATTCCCTCAGCAAGTGTATAAGCATTTTTAAACTGATAGACTTGGGAAGGGGCACTCGGGTGCGTCTTATCGACAAAAAGCACCTCAGCAAACAGTCGCATTCCCCAAGCCGTAGGGGTTCGGTTATCTTTGTAGTCTGCACCGACCTGAAATACTTTTGATAGATCCATGTTTTCTCAGCCTCTTAGACCCATCTTAACACAAAAAGTCATTACTCTCAAGTATTTCTTTACAATTCCTTTACATAAATAACAGGTTAGGGACTGTACAAAATTAACTTGCACACCTAGACTGCGCCAAAGAGGCTGAGAAAAATTCGTCAACGCACGGGCTTTGGCGTCTTTTTCGCCAGCTTCGAAAA
>JBAWVE010000193.1:0-4151 GCA_037147435.1 Parachlamydiaceae bacterium | reverse complement strand
AAAGATTTTTGATTACTTTGTGCTACCCATTTTCGTTCCATTTTGAACCATGCCATTTTTTCAGCCCTATTTACCCTGTTTTTTTTCCTGCTTTTTAACTTTACGCTCTTTGGCACTCATTGCAGGTTTTTTTTTATCATCCTTACGATGTTTGACGACTTCCTTTGTCATATGAAACGCTCCTTTGCTATTTTATAAATCACACCTGTTTGTTTTAAGTTGAAAACGCCGATTTGTCAAGCTAAATCATCATATACTCCTCCTAGCTCAAAATGAGAATTTGGACTAGGAGGAGTATATACCGAATGTCTTTCAAAACTTTTTTTCCCTTTGGGTTTTTGTTGATCGAATTTGGGATTCAAGATAGACTCACAATCGCTTTAAATAAACTACATACAATCGAGGTGTTATTTTGTTCCGAACAACAATTGCTTGCCTGCTTATTGCCTCTGGGGCACTGTTCGCAGAGGGTCCTGTCTTAAACCTAATGGCAACACATGAAGAACTAATCCATGTGGTTTCCTCTTTTGAGAAAATGGACTATTTTTCCTCTTTTACAATGGAGGGAGAACGCTCCTGGGAACGCTCATTCAACTCCAAAATCCTTTCTTGGGATGTCCAGGGAGATGGAATTCTTATTTTCTCTAAAGACCGTTCTGTAGAAACGTATTATCTCACCTGCTTTCAGAAAAAGACGGGCGAATTCGTCTGGGAAAAAGGCGTCTATCCCCCACAGGACAAGTAGACACTAGCGTCTACTTGCATAAGTCATTGCGCAAGAGGTTTTGGCAAAACGCACGTAACTCCCCGCGCAATTTCATTGCACGCTCTGCGTAAAGTTGTTGTTCATGTTGATACTGCGTACGCCCCTCTTCTGTTTCAATGCATAGAGGTGCGTACCCTTCTGCGCTCAAATCATAGGGACTAGCTCTCATGTCCAATTCACGCCCTTCCAAAGCCAGAAAAAATGTCTGAGCTATGAAATCTGAACCTATCCATGGCCACAACTTCATCGCCCACTTATAAAGATCCATATTTGCATGCAGACACCCTCCCTGCTCCATCTTAAGTCGAGTTTCAAACTGTGGATTTAAGGTATTCAAAGGGCGCGCCTCTTCAGTGAAAAATCGATACGCATCGTAATGGGAGCAGCAGATCGACTGGCTTTCAACAAAATTGGCTACTTCGCTTGGAGAAAGCCTAAGGCGATGTTTCTTATGCCTGCGATCTTCAGGAGGCAATTTATATACCATTGCCCACTCATGAAGGCCAAAGCACCCGAAGCGCGGAGCTTTCTGCGCGATATTGCCGCACAGCTCTTCAATAAAGATTGCCGCGCCACGAATGTTTTTATGAATACGCTCATGATTAAAAGATATGATATTTTCATTTTTGAAGTCCCAATACTCTTTCAGCCAGGGAAACTCTTCTCGAGTGTGCGGTGTGACAACCAAGTCTTCTTCCAAGGACGGAACCCACTGTTTCAACTTAGCTGGAGAACAGCTGTAATAGGTAAATAAAAAATCATGCACCGCATGCGTCTGCCCCAATTCGCGACGTTTTAAAAAGGCATCAGCGAGGGGGCTTACCAAGTCTAAATGTTTTTTTGCGCGCGCAGTCCACATTTCGACTGATAATAGCGAAGTGACTGTTTGGATCATCATCCGATTCCTATTGAAACAATACATTCATTTTTGGTACCAATTGAACGAGAAGGTAACATCCCCGAACCGATTGATTGTACATTATATGAAAAAAATTATTCTACCGGAATCGGATGATGATCTCTTTGCCGTATGTAAGGTGCAGACTTATCGTTCCAGCGGCAGCGGAGGACAGCATGTCAACGTGACAGACAGTGCGGTACGCCTTATTCACCCGCCGACAGGTATTGTGGTCACGAGCCAAAAGGAACGCAGCCAGTATCTGAATAAACGCGAATGTCTCATTAAACTGCGAAACGCCGTAGAAAAACTGAACTATCGGAAGCCCAAACGCATTCCCACACGCACCCCACGTTCGGTCATCAACAAAAACAGCGTCAAAAAATCTAAAGATTCTGAAAAGAAACGGCTGCGCCGCACCCCTCCTCAAAATAATGAGTAAATATTAAAGGTGACATGATGGAAAAAAAACACGGGCCAAATTGGAAGGATAAGCTCCAGCGGTTAATTGAGACCAACCCTGATAAAACCCTTCTGGAATCTTTCGGAAAAGACCTTTCCGCCAATCAAACGCTGGAGCTAATCGATTGGGCCACAGCAAAAAACACACCTGGTTCCCGCCATGCTATAGAAACGCTGTTTGCTGGTATCAGTCAGGCTGTTTTCTATCAAGTACTACTGAAATGCTCACCGCAACAACTTGACTTCTTGAAAAAAGATTCATCGGTAGAAACAATACAACATCACTTATCTCAACTCAGCCATGAGCTGCAAAATCGCTTCAACCAATTCTGCGATGCTGTTGTTTCCAAAAGGTGTCTATTAGACACAGTCGATCTGTGTGAACTAGGACAGAAAGATATCCAAGCACTTTACACCTCTTTAGAAAACACCCTAGAGCAGAGCCATGAACTCATTTATGTGATGAGCGCTGCCCTATCTCTTTCATGGAACACAAATCGCGCGGACATCATCCAGGAGCTTGGTCGTACGAAAGGCTTATGCCAGCACTGCCTCTCAAATGATGTGGGATCACCAAGGACCGAAGAGACACCTGCAACTGGACTTTGGCAGGCTCTGGAAAACAGAATAAATCTTGTCTTCAGCGATATTGACACAAAAGGCGCTATCATTTTGATGAAAGATACAGACTCGGCTTTGGAAGCGCTTGTAAAGTTTTCTCTATGGCACCTGCGCGACTATAGTGAATTGGGGTTGATTCCTGAAACAGATGATCAAATGTCAATGGAAGATAGAGAGAATCTCTTTTTACTGGCTGAGAAAAACTTGGCAAAACGGGGACTTAAAACGCTGCGTGACCTTAAGCAGAAACATATTTACTCGAAACGTGCTCTGATGGAGTTCCTTTGCCCATAAAGTGGAGCTAAAGTCATAAACCTTGTGGGTAACGACAAGGCGAAGACCTGGACGAACTTAAACCGATAGTCTGATTTTTAACATCAAAGATGAAAACACCTGTTCGGGTTCCTGGGTCCCATCAACGCTTTGCAGTACACCCTTCTTTTGGTAGTACTCAATGAGAGGCTTCGTCTGGCTGTGATAGATGCTGAGACGTTCCTTGACGATCTCTGCCTTGTCATCGGGGCGTCTAGTTAATGAGCTTTGACATTTGTCGCAGATCCCTTCCTTTGTTGGAGGGGAAAAAAACGTGTTGTGAGTGTTTCCGCATGCTTTACATGTAAGCCGACCTTCAGCGCGCTGTACAATGATTCCATCAGGAACTTCAAGATTAAGAACAATAAGCTCTGTACCGGCTGCCATGTGTTTACCTAATGCTTCAGCCTGGGCTAGTGTCCTTGGAAAGCCGTCTAGAAGGTATCCTTTATCGCAGTCAGCTTTCGTTACCCGATCGAACAACATATCTAGAACGACCTCATCTGGGACTAGCTTCCCAGCATCCATATACGATTTAGCCTTTTGCCCTAGCGCTGTGTTGTTGCTGATATTTTCGCGGAAGAGATCACCTGTGGAGATATGTGGAATTCCCAGTTCTTTTGTTAAACGCATTGCCTGCGTTCCTTTGCCAGAACCTGGAGGGCCCAGAAGAATGACGATAGTCTGCCCTTTTTTCTTTTGGACAGTGTCGGCAAACGCAACAGCAGCAAATGATGTCGCACAAAGACATAGGCTCCAGAATATCATTTTCATATCACACTCCTTAAATTTATAGAACATGAGTCTATCGCCTCTGAGAGAAAATTGCAATAAACAATTATTCGGTATTGGTTTAATGTGCATATAAACGGGTTTATATCAAAGGTGTATATGCAAGAGATCCAAAGAAATTATTCCTTCCCTCCGGAACTGCGAGAAATCCAGTCCCTGCCTGAAACTGAATATCGATCACGCCGGATCCAATTACTAAAAATACCAGAAGTAAGACATGCATGTACTGCTTGGTTCGAGGCAAATTCAGGCATGGTTCAAATGAAGGTAACACTTTTGGATGGCCAAGATTACCTGAAC
>JBAWVE010000192.1:0-4155 GCA_037147435.1 Parachlamydiaceae bacterium | reverse complement strand
GGGACCAGCCCAGCCTATCCCGACACTCAGGCCGTTCAGCGCGCCCGACGAATACCCGAAGTTTTCCACCGCGAGCATGCCGGTGGAGTTTTGGGCCGCCAGAGAAGTTGAAAAAGAGAAAACAACCAGTCCTCCGATAAGGACTTTGAATCCATTACTGTGTTGCAAAGTACTACAAGAATAGCAGATACGGTACCATTACCGACGCGCGGCAGCGTGGTAGAAATTGCTGCCCAGTCCGACCGTGAAGAGCGCGCAGCCGTACAGGGCGTGCTCCAGTGACGAAACGAGCAGCGAGCCTGTCTGCAAGTATCTGAAAGCAAACAATATGCCGCCCGGAAACGTGAGTATCACGGCCAGCGGGTTGCGGAACACAATGTGGACAAACGCGAACGCGAGTCCGCTCGCCAGCACCAACACCCAGCCGCTACCAAACAGGTGCTGGTACCGGTGAAAAATGAAGGCTCGGTAAAGAACGCTCTGGGGGTAGACCGAAAAGACCGGGTACAGTACCATCACCAACGCCCAAAGGCCCGGCTTAGACCTCGGGAAATCCAGGAACACGTGCGGTTTGTGGCGCATGATCAAACCCACCCCCACTGCCAGCATGATCCCAAAGAAGAGCGCCATCTGCGGTGCGGCCAGAAGCAATTGCGGCATGCCTCCACCCAAGCGCCCCATGTCGAACCCAGGATCGCGTCGAAGGGTCAGGAATGCCCCGCCCGCGAAAAGCCACAAAACCGGAATCGGGGAAACCCGGTTGCGGGCCAACAGTAGAAGCAGGGGTGCCAGAAAAAAGATTAGTGCAAACTCAATCGCCCGCTCAAGCATGAGGCGCATGAGCAGCTCTTCATTAAAAGTGGAAGCCACTTCAGCGAGGAATATGGGGTAATCGCCGTATTGGTAAGGCTGGTGCGTGTGTGTCATCAGCGAATGCATGCTATGGCCCGCCTCGTGGGCTAGCGTAAAGACATCCCGCAGTAGCTCTTTGTAGTTCATTAAAATGTATGGCATGCTATCATAGCACCCGCTGGAGTATGCTCCGGAACGCTTGTTTTTGTTTTCGTATCTGTCCACCCAACGTCCGTCTTTCAATCCTTTTTTCAACAGATTTTGGTAAGGGGAGCCAAGGGGGGCAACGGATTCGATGATGAGTTCTTCAGCTTCCTTATAGGGCATTTTGATGTCGACGGCCGAGATCAGGGGAACCTGCATATCATAGAGGTGCAAAGAGGGAATCTTCATTACCTTGGCGCGCAGCGCGACATATTTATGTAGAATTTTCAGGTTGTCGTTAACGGCGCGGATCAACGAGTGATAGACGGCGGTATCGATGTTTTTGGGAAACAGGGCAGCTTCGAGGCTGGAGGCATAGTGGCGCGCTTTGGCATTGAAAATGTGCCCTTTGATCTCGCCATTGAGCAATTCACAAAGCGTGTTTTCATACGATCGATATTTTCCTTGCAGTGCTGTGAAGGCATTTTGACGTAATGTGCGGTCGGGTTCGCGCAGGTAGGCGGCATAAGAGCCATGAGTCAGTTCGTGCTCCTTCCCCTTAGTGTCTTTGACAGTGCCAAATTTGAAGTCTGCATCATTGATGGCGCTAAAAGCCAAGTGTGGTGACTGCAATGCTTTTCCGGCCATTGCCATCAGTTTTTCTTCTTCGGGTGGAAGCATGTGTTTTTTCACGCGGATACAGTTTTCTATATAGAATTTGTAGTCGGCAATGAGAGTTGAACGGAGAAGCTTTGCCAATGTTTTGTCGTCGATGGCAAGCAGTTCCGGCTCCAACCAGGAGCTCTCCTGCGCGAAATCATGCAATGCTGACATCGCTTTGCCATACGCGGTTTTATGTCCATCCTCTACGATGTCTTCGTCATGCCTTAGGTGGGCATACGTATACAGCTTGCCCAGCTTTCGCGATAGGCCAAAAAAGGCATCGAGGGCCGCCTTCAGTGTCTTGGGGCTTTCTCCCAGCCTCCCTCTGTGTCGTGCCAGGGCTGGCCAACGGGGCGATGTGGAAGCTCCGGCAACAGCGGCGTACTCCTTTTCCCAATCCTGCAAGGAAGGGTAGAGGGACTCCACATTCCATCGATCCTGTTTTGCTACCTTGTAACGCTCGACGATTCCAGTCTTCTTTTTAGTGGGTGTTTTCATATGTTAAACCATTATCCGTTAGTGTGTTATGTCATAGTTTGCGATATCTAAATCGTTAATATTTTATATTGAAGTTGTTCGTGGCAAGAGTGATGAGGGATGCGACAGCTTCTTCGGCATCGCTTCCACTAGCTTCGACTGTTATTTTTGCTCCTTTTGCAGCAGCGAGCATCAGGACGCCTAAAATCGATTTGGCATTGACCTGATTTTTCTGGTAGACCAGGCGGACCTCGGACTTGAATGATGTGGCACACTTAACGATCTCAGTAGAAGGCCTTGTGTGAAGTCCACGATCGTTGCCGACAGTGAAGCGTCCTTTGACTTTGTCTTTTTTTATTGAAATCTTGTTCATAAATCGCTGGATAAATTGTTTTTCCAGTGCATACAGCTTTGCTGAATTGTTTGCAATCTTAATTTTAAAGTTCGTCAGAGACAAGGACTGTTTTAGCGAGCACTTCACGGGTGCAGTAGACGGGAGCATTATTCATCAAAGCTAAAGTGATGCAGTCGCTTGGTCGAGCATCAATTTCTGTGATATAGTGGACGTCTTCGATAGTTTGCTCGAGAAAAAGACGTGCGAAATAGGTCGTATCCTGGACATCATTAATCACAACCTGTCGCACACTGAGATTGCATCCCTTTAGAATATAATTGATCAGATCATGCGTGAGCGGCCTTGGTTTTGGGCTACCAGTCAAATGCATCTGGAGGATGCGCCCGACACTCGGTTCCGTATAAATGGCAAACCGTTTGTCGCGCGCTCCCATAATCACAACTGTATACGCACGTGTCTGCATAATTTTATCGAAAGTAAGTTGGATGAGCTCAGTCTGCATTTCACGACCCCTAAGTTAATATTTTTACTGTTCCGTCCCGATATCCTACCAACACACGGCCCGCCATTCCAAAGAAAAATCCTGTTTCAAGGATCCCCGGGATTCCTTTCAAAATGGCCTCATCCCTTTCAGGATCGCAACAGCGCTCGGCAAAAGAAATATCGATGATGTAATTGCCATTATCTGTTGTGTAAAGAAAACCATCCTTCGTCAGCCGCATCGAACCCTGATAGCCTAAACCACGGACGCGCTGTAAGATAGGAACATAGGCAAAGGGGACGACTTCCAAAGGCAATGGAAAACCTCCAAGAGAGGAAACAAGTTTGCTTTCATCGATGATGACGACCATCTCTTGACTGAGGCTTGCAATAATTTTTTCCCGCAGCAAAGCGCCTCCGCCACCTTTGATCATTCTTTTGTGAGTGTCAATCTCGTCTGCGCCATCAATAGTGAGATCGATTAATGTGATCTTATTAGGGTCTTCCACGATGATGCCACCCGCCCGAGCTCTCGCAGCCGATGACTCAGAGGTTGCAACAACCCGAATATTAAGGCGTGAGGTATGCGTTCTTTCAATCAGACTATCGATGAAACAGTTCGCTGTCGAGCCCGTCCCCAAGCCCAATACCATTCCATCCCTGACGAGTAAGGCAGCCGCTTGCCCTGCGGCTTTTTTAGCTGCACTGTTTGTAGTATCCACTCTCATGTACTCATGTGTTTGCGTTAAAAATCGTGTGCACGCGCTTTTCAATAGGCTGTGTTTCAGATGTGGATTTAGGTTTTTTATTATGGATATCACCAACGCCCTCTGAACCATGTTTTGGATTGACGGAACGTCGGCTGGCTTTTAAGGTTGATTTTTGCCGTTTTTCTATATTAGCCCTTTCCGCATGCTGTCTGGCCAACTGACTCTTGATGAAGAGCGTCATTGCAGCGATGGTTTCAGGGTTGATTTTTTTGTCAGTTTCCTGGAATCTTTCCAGGATTTTCTGACGCGCTTTTTCAACTTGCGAGCTTTCTTTAGCTTTTTCAGACATAAACATCCTTATAATTAAGCAGTTTACTGAGTTTTTCCCAGTGTAGCACATTTTAAATTTAATTTTACTGTTTTTTTGGCATGGTTCAAAATGGAACGAAAATGGGTAGCACAAAGTAATCAAAA
>JBAWVE010000191.1:0-4219 GCA_037147435.1 Parachlamydiaceae bacterium | reverse complement strand
CTAATTTTTTATTACAGACATTTCTGAGTTACCGACACCCCTGAACCGCACCCCATCAATATTCTTTGCACTTTTTGGATTCTCAATAATGTAAATTGCTTCACAACTGTTTTCAAGTCGAAGATTTGTAGTAGTTGCGAATTGCGATGCAATACCTTCTTTTCTACTAGTAGATGAAAATTTAGGCACCTTAATTATTGATCCAGGTCGATATTCTTCAATCTTTGATTCAGGAAGCGCACTACCTCTAAATAATAATTTTGTATTCGTAGATGGTAATTTATTTAAGGCCGAAGCCATTATCTTACCTAATTCTAATCCGATTTGACGTGCACCCTCTGGAATTGTCACATCTTTTTCTGGTATTCTACCCCTTAATCTACCATAAAAATAATTCACAAGTTGCTTATCATTACCTAACACTCCATTGATCAGCTTAAAACCATCATTTGCATAAAAACGAACAATTACAACTTCAACAGGATGTAGTGTTTTTCCATTAGGTAAAGTCATAGCTTTAACACCTTCCAATGATAAAGTCTTAAAATACTCATTATCTATTATTGTTTCTGCATAATACGGAAATCGCTCTGCTAGTTCATTCAATTCAGCGCCGGATAGTTCTATATCTGTACTAAAAGTAGGTGAATGAGACTGTACAGAATGGCTACTTATTGGGGGTGTCATTTGATTTCTTTCATCGTCCTGTGGTAATATTAAACTAGATGCTATTGCAGCAATACCACCTAAAGATCCACTGTTGCTTGGATTCAGCGCTTTTTGCGGTTCACCATTACCTGCATTCTTAGCTAGCTGATCAAAACCGCCACACTCTTCAACATTCATATTAAACCTCCATTTTTTATTTAATTATAATTAATATTATTATTAGTGTAAATATTAATATACAACATATTATTATAAAACAGCGATTAAGAGTCAGTAATTAAGAGTGGAATTTTTACGGGGGGGGGTTTAAAAAATTAAAATTTAGAATAATTAGACTAACGAGTATTTACCATGTCGTCACAAATATCTGATTATTAATGTGTTATACAAATTCAACACAAAGTCACAAAGACATGAAGAGTAGCGTGAATTCACGAAGGACTTACCCAATGATATTTTACAATTTAATCATTCCTTTCAAGGCATCGCGCTACTCTTCGTGTCTTTGTGACTTTGTGTCTTTGTGTTGAAAATGCATAAATATATGTTTTTGAAGGTCGTTGAGGGTGGAACACATGCCATTTGTATGTGAAGAATTATTTCATATTTTTTATTTTTCCCTTGTGAAATACTCCACTCCTAATTGCTGATTAGGAGTGGTTCTTGGGAAGAATTGGGGGCGCGATCTTGTGTCGCCCCGCTGGAGACAATTGCAGAAGTAAAACGGCCCAGATTCTAGGGCATTTTTGAAAGAGGGCTCACCCCTCCTACGAGATTTTTCGATTTTTGAAGAGCATTTCGCAGGTGATATTAGTGAATATTACCAAGAAATGCTCTTCGAAAAGCGACAAAAAGGCCCAAAAGATGGGCCGTTAGACTTTTGCAATTGTCTCTGGAGGGGCGACACAAAACCGTGCCCCAGATCATTTCAAGAGCCTTATTTTTTGGATCATAGGAAAAATTGAGAGCTATTGGTTTAACTTCATCCGAGAGGTCGGTCAGGATGTTGCGGCTGGTGACGGGAGAATAGCTCCAGTTATTGCCGAGGAACCAGACGCAGCGGATGGGGCGTTTCGCCTGACCGACCTCTCGGACGAAGTTAAACCAATAGCCCAATTGAGGTCATTCAACTCTTACGTCACATTTACACCGCTGGTTTTGTTTTTTTATTAAAAACCGCCGTTGTTTTTTTTTCAATAGATTGATTTTTTTTAGCTTCTTCTGGGGTCAAAACGACGTCTCCAAAACTGTCGGAAAATCTCTCTTGTCGTAGAGCTTTTAGATCAAAATGTGGAGGCGGTGGATTGTTTCGAATTGGTGGGGGCATAAAAGTACTCCTTTTTAACTAAGTTCATACTCCTCCATTTATAATACACCATTGGTAATTTTTTGTGTAAATTATCTTCTGACGGTTCTAACGCCAGGCACTACGCGAGGCACACCATCCGTAGGCAAAACGGGCGTGCGAACAGGGTCTGGCCTGCGGAAAGACGTCGGAGGGACAACGACGCGTTGAGTAAACATTCCGCGTTGACGCCCTTGGGGCATTGTGTGAAGATTGAACCACTGTTGTCTAAACGGAAAATGCGAGCGATCAGAAGAGAGATTACTCCAGGTATGTGTGGGGGAAGAAGCAAATCGCCTCATCCCTTGATTGCCCCAAAATAAATTCCACGCAGCCTCGGTGATCGTATCGGAAAAGGCAGACTGGAAGCCGGGAACCCTGCCATAGACATCACCCCAGGAAGGTTCTAGATCGAGATGTGACAATCGCCACTGTCTATGGACGTCCGGAGCTGTAATTTGAAGAAGATTGAGAGTCTGTTCTTCATTTGCCTGGAGGATATAATTGAGAACATTGGTAAAATAGGACTCTCCTCCCACGCGTTGCTCTTGAATCTGCTGCCTTGCCTGAATGATTTCCCTGTCTAATTGCTGTACGCGCTGATCAAAAAATGAGTCCACAATGCGTTTGGATTGGTTGAACAGGAATGTACACATTCCCTGATCTCTTTCATACGCTCTTTCAATCGATCTAACGGCATGATGGGAGGTGTATTCGCGATTGATCCGGGCAATGACCTCACTGCTTAGGGTATCCAGATTGGATTTATAGGCCAACTCGTCCCTGTCATGCGGATTGACGACAACGTAGCGATAAGCTTGGTGTACCTCAGCAATCGCCGCATTGCGTTCCTCAATGAATGGCTCAAGAGCCCTATTGTAGAGAGAAAAAGCCTCCTGAACCCCCTGCTGATAAGTGTGATGGGCGGGCAAGAGCCATCGGCTTCTTTGATTTCCGATTTCTTGATTGAGACGCTGTGCCTGGTTGTCCAGCGCCCTTGTTTCCTCGTAGATTTTTGCACTAAATTGCTGAAAGCCTATGCTGCACTCCTGATAGCGGATAGCCATTTTATTCAGAAGGGAAGCCGGTAACCTCCGGTGGGCAATTTCCAAATCGGGAATGGGATTGCTATTCCACGCGTATTCCAGCTTGGTTTGACCCAAAAGATCGCGGGAAAAGGCATCAATAGTCTGGTGAGTGAGCAGCATTTGGGAAAAATCACGAATCCACAGTGAGCGAACTTCTTCGGGGTGGACGATTGTATTTTTCAAACGCTGATTAAAAACATAACTGAACCCCTGAGATCCACAAAGCTGACGTTGTTCGATAACGTGATGAACAGGATCCTTCCATAATTTTTTTTCTGTTTCCAACGTGGAAAGATTGCGTTGCAGACCGTTTAGGATATTTTGATTTTTGATGGATTGATTGGCACCGACGGCTGTAGCTAAAACACCGAAAGCAATCAGCGAGATTGCCAACGGAGGAATTAGAAATGAAGCTGCCAATCCGACGCCACCAAGTATTCCTGTTGTTACACCAAGAGCAATTGCCACATACCCTTGACTGCGTGCAGATTCAAATGTTTTTTGTTCAACAGCAACATTTTGCGCACTGGAGTCGAAGTAGTTTATTGCTGCCACGCGGACTTTCTCAGCGACACTTTCTACAACCAGGGCGCCGTCAATCGTACGGGAGCTAATAGCGGAGGATTTGACACCTTCCATAGTTTGTGTGATATTACCCGAGTATTGATGTGTCGGACGGATAACTAAAACCTTATCCTGAGGGTACATCGGATCGTTTCTGTGAAAAAAATGTTGTTGATTTTGATGTAAAACGTCGTGAACCATGATTATCCTCTGTTGTAGCGCATTCCCTCATGGAAGCATATTTCAAATCCAGGTCGGCTCACTAGATTAACTGTCATGACAAACCTACCTTTACAGAAATAATCTATTAACAATTAACGAAAACTATCCTACATCAAAACCAAGTTAAAAGTAAATGTGATTTTAACGTACATGATTTAAATTATCAGAAGGAAAGATTCCTGACAGAAATAACGAGCCTATGTCTTGTGTAAATGTATGTGGCATGAATGTATATAGCGATGGTGGGATTGATGAACGTATTCCTTATAACACACACACTAGTAGGCCGCCCAATAAGTCTTGACACCCTGCGACTGCGTCAAAGCTCCCG
>JBAWVE010000190.1:0-4225 GCA_037147435.1 Parachlamydiaceae bacterium | reverse complement strand
TGTCAGCCCGTAGTTTTTTTCAGCGTTGTTGTGTTACCTTCATTTGAACCATACCGAAAAAAGAGCAAAAAAGAGAATTGAATCGCACCCATGTTTCTTTGATCTATTTATTTGTTTATCTACATGTTTATTTATTTGTTTATTTATTTGTGTTAGTTTAAATTAATTAATTGTATAATAAATTTATGTTTAAATGTTTATTGTGAGGTTTTATGACAACTCCAACTGCATTAAAGCCAAATAATGGTATTCCTGCGGCAGCATCTAGCGATATGGTCGCTTCAAAAGACGCCCCAATTAATGGCTTTACAATTCTTCAAGACACTAACGGCATAATCGTGGGAGCCGAAAAAAGATTGATAGATAAGGACGGATGCATCTACAAAGCGACGGTTGTTTTTGGTTCATCTTGCACCAAAGCGCAAGTAGAAGCAAAATTAAATAATTATTCATCGACTATGGATGAAAAAGTCCATGCCGCTGTGCACCATGTATTTCAAAATGCCAATGTAAATAAAATTGTGTGTTCTCTCACTACAAAGGGTTTGAAAATAGTAGAACATTTCAAAAAGGAAGTTGCGGGACAGAAGAATGCGACAATAGATGGTATAGATGAACACTTTCAAAAGGATAAAACTGATCTAGAAAATATAACAAACGATGCTCAAAAACCACAATCCGAAATAGCAACTGCTCAAAAAAAATTATTGGACATAGCCGAAAAAATCACACATCTTCAAGTGATAGAAAGTTGGCTAAGAGGGGGGGGCACCGCAAATTCTGATGTGATCGAGAATGTGCAGCTTCAGCCTGCAGGGGGGCCTGCTCGTCGTCTTGGTAGATCCACATCGGCGCACCCTCTGGGGAGGAACGCGCAACGCAGTAAGGGGGCAGCTACTGTCAATCAACTTAATAATCAAGACGGAAGTCCTAATCAAGTTTCAAAGGGTGGTGCTGGGTCTTATTTGTACATAGACGAAAACGCCCCACCTCCAAGCCCTGATAAGCAGAACGACGCTGGTGGTATGTCAGGTGCACCTGTTGACCAATTTTCAACAACGGTCCCTAACAATACTCAGCCTCCTCATGCTGATCATATAACAACTAATGATCAACAGGTCCGGCGGCCGATTCCTGGCGAGGGGGATGTTAATACAATATATGAAGAAGAGGAGACTTCTAGTGAATTAATAAACGCGGAAACTGTTGAGTCTTTGATGCACGCAATAAAGTTACAAAAAAGTAAAATTGGTGCTCTGATGAGGAGTTTAAAAATTACAGATGACGAATTAACTAGACAAATTACAGCGCTTGATGAAGGGCGTAAGGCGCAGGAGGGTGTCTTTCAGGCACTTACCAAACCTAACCAGAAGGATTGGAATCAATTAGCACAGGCAATAGAAGCACAAAAGCTTGTACAGGAGACCTTTCTGAACAAGCTAATGGCTCAGAAGAATAATATATCAAATAAGAAAAAATAAGGATGAAACATGGCAGGACCAATAGATCCGATAGATCCAGTGGAAGCAACAACGCCGAGAGGTGGGGGCCCTGAAGATCAGGGAGGTTCCCCACAAGCGGGGACGATGATGGGGAAGTTCTCGATTTCCGGGAAAGTGGGAGATACACGAACGGCTAAACAGACCATCTCCGACATAGATGGAAATCAATTCGAATTAAAAGTTGTTTTTGAGAAACCATCAACTGAAGCGGGAATAAAAGAAATGTTGGCTAAATTCACATTAGATGCGACTCAGAAACTTGCTGGGATAGCTAAACGGATGGGGTTGGGCGACGTACATCAGACAAAAGGACAAAACTCCCAGCGGATGAACAGAATCGAGATCACTCCTGACGGTAAAAAAGTAACGAAATTTTACGATCGATTGAATCCTGAAGGTAAAAAAATTGAAGGCCTTACCGGTTCCAAATTTAAGCCTAACGGCGAGAAATTTACTGAAGTTACTGAGGCTCGCTACGAAGAGAAACTTAGAAATGCTCCCGTAGATGGATCCACACCGTCAGCCAATACACAAAAATACACCGAACGCCAGGGTCACCTGAGGGAAATACGCGAGATTTTTGAAGGCATTTTTCCTCACATCCCTGATACAGACGGATTATCAAGCGTTAATCTCACAGCTCAATTGTAGTGTTGGATTGTCCATGGGCTTACGTCAAATGTTGTCAAAATAAAGAAATTTATAAGGCGCGAAGCATTTGGAGTGCGCGCGACTTGTCGCCGCTCTGGTAAAGCTCGACTTGTCGAGCCCGTAGATCAAAAATCTCTTGTGAATGCACGAAGCATTTGGAGTTCTGGTGCTTCTATGAGCTCGACAAGTCGAGCCATACCAGAGCGGCGACAAGTCGCACGCACTCCAAATGCTTCGCACTCGCAAAATTCTATACAGTATACACCGTTACCTCGGTAAGAAATCTCTTATTTTGACGACATTGGGCTCACGCCCACGGACAATCCAACGCAACAATTGAGCTGTAAATACAGCGACAGCAATCACTAAAAAATAAGATGAAAAAAGGGCAAAAAAGAGGGGTGAATCCGGACGAAGATCACATGAATGAGGAAGTTTTTCGGTCAAAAAAAATAATTGGACGGGCAGGACGGGTAGGATGGTTATAATAATTAGGACGCCTTAGGTAATTACGTAATTTTTTGTTTTGTAATTTAATATTAGTAGTTTGTTGTTAGTATATTGTCAGTTTATTAGTTGAATAAAATAAATTAGTTACTTATAATAAATATTAAGTTATTTTGCGAGATTAAGAAGCCAGTTTGATGATAAATACGCAAATTTGACTACCAGTGGAGGCTTTTAACTCCATAAGTGTTTTATGACGTGTATGTTCAATGGATGGTGATGATATGATCCCAATTGACAGTGGCCAGGAACGAGGGGCAAAAATTTTTGGATCGCTGGTCGCTGCTAAGAAAGGACCAGAGATTATACAACAAATTAAAGCAATCATGGTTAGCGATCGCAGCAAGAGGGCTGATCAAAAGTTGTTACCGATGCTTCAGGCGTGGATTCAACAAAAACAGCAAAGCCAGCCAGATTTCTTTAAGGGCAGTCATCTGTTTTCCAAGGTATTACAAAAGTTGGATGAAACTACCACGAGTAGTGGGGCACGGATTGCGCGTGCCGTTGGAGGTGTTTTCCGCCATGCTACTACTCAAAATTCTTTCTCTCAGGATGATAAGGAGCTTGATAGAGTAATTTTGGATGGTCCCTCTAGTATTGTCAAGTTTAATGGCAGTAGCTATCAATATGGCAGTTATAATTTTAAGCTACCTGATAGTAAAAAGATTTTCTCTACGCTTTTACGACATGTCGAAGTGGGTTCGATTAAGGATAATCAACTCAATGAGTGGCTATGTCAATCTTTACCTGGAGGAAAGTGGCTTGTTACCAAAGAAAATTTTGATCAAGCCATTCCATTATTAGAAGTATTAGAAAAAAATAATCCAGCTCTTTTTGTTAAGGTTTTTAAAAAAATAATAGGAAGTATCTCAAATTGCACTAGCGAATTGGGATCCACAAAATTGATCGACGAGGATAAGCCATATTTATTTTTGAAGAAATTAGCAGAAACTAGACCGGATTCTGTTTTAAAGACTCTTTCTGAAGTAATGGGTCACAACAATGATCAAAATCAGCGTTGGGTGGCTCGTGGACTTTCTGTTTTAAAAGTTTTAGCCGAAAAGCACCCCGAAAAATTAAAACCATTTTTGAAAAGTGATGTATTGTCGTGCTTAAAAGAAGTGTTCTTTAAGCCAGCGTCTTGGCCAGAAGAATTATGCCGACATGGGGATACTTTCGAGACAGAAACCGTGTGGAGAGAGTGGAATGAAGTCAAGATAGAAGATATCCGTCCCATCTTAGCATATTTAGCCAAAGATACTAGCCAGCATAAATATGTCAGAGATTTTTTGGGCAAACAAGATCCTACCGATTCGAAAACAACTTTCCTAGATCTGCATCCTGTTGAGTGTCTTCCCATCTTAGCACAGTTAGCCAAAGATACTAGCCAGCATAAATATGTCAGAGATTTTTTGGGCAAACAAGATCCTACCGATCGGGGAAAAACTTTCCTAGATCAGCATCCTCTTGAGTGTCTTCCTATCTTAGCACAGTTAGCTAAAGATAATAGCCAGCATAATTTTGTCAGAAATTTTTTGGACAAAAAAGATCCTAACGATCCGGGA
>JBAWVE010000189.1:0-4252 GCA_037147435.1 Parachlamydiaceae bacterium | reverse complement strand
GTGATGACTCCACTATTGGCCTGGTCCTTGTCCTTCCACCACAAACGTTGGGAGCCGTAAAGTAAATACCACAGGTACCGTGTTGCGAAATCACTTCATTTCCTGTATCGAGGGTTAGTTTCCCTGTTGATTTCCATACACGCATATTACGGAAGATCTTTTAAGGTAGAAAATATGCCGTGTGTTCACGAAAAATTGGTTTATAGTTTTTATCTTTTCCCCGTAAAATACTCTGCTCTTAATTTATTTAGAATTAATAGCTATTTATTATGTTTATAATATTTATTTGACAAATAATAAATATTTATAAATAATCAAATTAGTTGGTGGTTAGAGTTTGATTTTGATTTTTATCTAAAAATTGTTTCGAGGTGCAAAAAGCAGAAACTGATGGGGTGTTGCGCCATCACTTGTTGAGTTCTTAAAGAAAAGTAAACCACTCAACTTTGATTTTCGTTCATCGAAATTAAAGAAACCTGTTAGTCATTTTTCAAAAAAGGAGAAAACATATGAACGTCTCATCACATCGATCACAACCTGACCATTCGATAAATTCACCCTCCCCCGCCGCAACCACCTCGAAGCCCGCAACGGCTGCTGCTCCAGATCCTCAACAGACAATTAGAGACGCATGCAACTATAGCGGAAGTGTTCAGGCTATTCGTGGGAAAAATGATGATCTCCCCGTACGGGAATTTGGTTTGGGTCACGTCGAACACACCGTGATTGCTCCTGACACGATAGGCGATATACTAAAAAATGGAAACATTCCTTTTCAACAAGCTAAAAGTACATTGGTGATTGTCGATGCCCAGGGCGATTTCATTAATCCTAAAACTAAAACATCAGTCGGAGGGGCATTGGTAGTCAATGGTGCCGATCAGAGGGTACAAGCCATTGTAGATGGTATAAATCGAATAACACAAGCTCAGAAGGCAGGAAGCCCTATAGTAGATCAAATTATTTTAACCGTTGATAATCATACTTCTGATAGCAATACTTTTTTTGATGCTAAAAGGGATGAAGTGCCATTTAAACAATATAAAGTTTCTTACGAAAATCCAGATAACAAGGCCCAACATAAAGAGTACACGGAAACCAAATGGCCGCCCCATTGCGTCCAAGGGACTCCAGGAGCATGCATCGATCCAAGAATTGCAGCGGCTTTAAAAGAAATGCAAAGTATAATGGGAGAAAATAGCCCAAAAGTGTTTGTCACTCCAAAAGGAGAAGGGCTGGCTGAGGCTTATTCCGCAGCAAAAAATGTCTTAGGAGAAAAACAACCATATGAGGATCTATTGATATATACATGTGCACCTGACTCTCATGTTCATTTTGCTGGATTTGCTGGTGATTTCTGTGTGAAAGGATGCGCTGTGGATACTGCTGCAATGGGCCTTAAAGCAACGGTGTGGAGTGCAGCTACAGCATCTGTCCAGGCAGCTCAGCAAGTGGGTAAATTGACCGATGAAAAAGGCCCCTGGGCTGGAGCTATGGAAGGAGGAAGGGTCAATGAACTTTTGAAAGAGACGTATGTGAATTTTGCTAGCAGTGAACTTGGGTTGTTAGAACTGAATAACCAAGCTCCTAATTCCATGTTTACCGTCAATTCTGAAGGGGATCGGGAATACAAGGATCCAGCGAGTTTTTTTAATCCAGAACATAAATTACAAACACGATCTGGCGAGATCGCTACGTACACGTGGCCAAACTTCTGGGCAGGCGGTCGCTTAATTCGAGCTCCCGATTACGATAAAAGCCTCGCTGAAGACCAACATGTTAAAACTATCATTTCAGACGCTATTGCCACAAAAGATCGACCTTATCTTCAAAAAAATCTGGAGGAAGCTTTAAAGGGCAAGCACCCTATTGAAGTAAAAGACTTTTTAGCTAGATTAGATAAGCATCCCAAAATGACGGAAGCGGGGCGTCGAAACATCTTTTTAGCAACAAATGGTCTCACACGCAAAGACGGGAAGGCAATCCAAACAATTCTAGAAAATGCAAAATTGCCCAATTATACGCACCCAGGAGAATCGCCCACGGATCCAAACAAGGGAGCAGTTCTAGCTAGTAAGGATCTTTCTCAAAATCTAAGAGATGCTCTGAACAGCAAAAACTTTGATAAAATCAATGACTTTTTAGATGTGTTATTTGCCGATCCTCAAATGGATGTTATAAAGCGTGATAAAATTTTGTTAGCTCTGGGCAATATGAGACTTTCCAAGAGCTCTGCTGAAACGTTAAGAATGAAGGCTGACGAGTTGATCGATCTCGCAAAGAACCCAGCAAGTGCACAAGACTTTTCCCGCAAATTAAAAGCACTCGAAACAACTGGCAATCCGCAAGACGTTGCCAACGTATTGTCCTGGGTGTGCCGAGGGCTCCATTTAAAAACTGAGGGAACATTAATGATCGACCCTGAAACAAAGGTCAAAACCTTGGCTGAGCGTTTGAGACGGTACGTCATTACCCAGCCACGTTTTGATCATGCAGCTGAAGTGTTTTTTAAAGCTATGTTAAATGTGTTACAAAATCCTGATTGCCTAGAAGCTAAGAGTTATTTTTCTCGTACACTTACCAGTGAATATAAACCTCAGGTAGTTTCTCTGGAGACAATGGAACAATTTAAAAAGGCAGGCAAACTTGAACTTATTAAGAGCTTGATGGGGTGTAATGATAAAGGAGAACCCACTGATGCCGCCACTAGAGTTTTTGACCAAATCTCGGCGACGGGTTCAAATGTTATGCCTTGGTCACAGATGTTAGTGCCAGAAAATGAGGTTGGCGTTCCAAATAAAGAAAGCTTACAACGAATTAATCTTGCCCAATACAGAGCTCAATGGGAGGGCTTTGTCGCGGCATGTCCTGCGTTAAAAAAATATGTCGATATGGAAAATAAAGAGATGGTGTTTTATCCAGGGGAAGACGCCATGAAATATTACGAAAAAAACAAGACGGCTATTCGGGATTTTGTACAGGGAAAAACCACCGATACAAATGCATATTCTGCGTTTCTCCTTAAATTTAACGAGGTAGAATTAAATGTTCCTAAGTTACGAACAACGGGTCCTGATGACTTAACAGCATTGGGTCGTCATGACCTTTCATTGCTTGGAAGTCCTGTACAGAAAACTGTAGATACAGTTCTCGTATCACAGGTGGGTGGAGTGACGAAAATTGTGGTAGCAAAGCGTAATGTTTCAACAGGTTTTACAAAACCAGCCGGCGGGTCGGCAGAAGAGTCCCTAGGTTTAAAGGCCAAAGATCGGTTAAATAGTAAACCTGTTTCAGTAACTCCGGGTGGGATGCAGTCATTGGATGCAAGTGGAAGATTGAAAAGCAATGCTCTTTCAGTGGCTCTAGGTGAGCTCAAAGAAGAGGCGATGAATGCGCATATCATCATATCGGAAAAAGACGTGAAGGTTCTAGAAGGAATGATTAGTAAGATTACAGATCTGGCTGAAAAGAAACAGCTTGAAGTAGATATTCGCACCATTATTAATTCTAATCAGCAGGTTACGAATGATAAGTTAGGTAAAACACTCGAATGGCAGGGAGCAAGACAAGGTCAAACCGTAATAACCATGCGAAATCCCCATGATTTAGAAACTAAGAGAATACCTCCTGAGATTGAAGAATTTCTCAGTAAAAAGTATGATGAGGGGCATGCTAAAATGGTGGCTAAATTACCTGAAGATGTTAAGCGAGCACAGAAAGAGATCTTTGAAGGTCAGTGGCAGCCAGCCTTGACTTCGGAAGGGTCGAATGAGTCCGCCCAATTTTTCAACTTTGGAGATGATCGGACTACCGCTAAACGCGTCACCTTAGGAACGGTTTACACACTAGCGATTTCACCTGAAGCGATGAAAGGGGCAGAACAGCTCCTGGAAGCTGGCAGTGATGCAGTAGGTGCGGGCATTGTATCTTTAGAAGATCTAGATGATCAGTTCAAAAAAGGAGATAAATGGTCAGCTCACGATCACTTTATCGCTTTAGCACTCATTCATAATTTGGTGACAGGTACGATAAAGCAAACGGATGATGTTAGAAATTATTTGATAGAAAGGGGGTATGAAATTCCTGCATATGTGGAATAAATTTGACCAGAATCCAAACGCAGGCGCTCAAAATGCTGTGCGAGCAGTTTGGCTTAAGTTACGTGGAAAATTCATTCAAGCAGTGAAATCATCCCAAGATGACAAAGAAGGCCTTGATCACCCTTGCAGTGAAAACTCTCGGTCAAAAACAA
>JBAWVE010000188.1:0-4252 GCA_037147435.1 Parachlamydiaceae bacterium | reverse complement strand
AGATTTTTGATTACTTTGTGCTACCCATTTTCGTTCCATTTTGAACCATGCCGAATTTACCTCCACTTTATGAACACTTACGATTATTCTTTTCATCAAATTCCTGCCTTATATACTGCTAGTAGGCCGCCCAATAAGTCTTGACACCCTGCGACTGCGTCAAAGCTCCCGCGGTTCGAAGATTGTAAATGGTTTAGTATGAGGCAATACAAACCCATTTACAATCCTCGAACCCCGGGGCTTTCACGCAGCCGCAGGGTATCAGAACTTATTGGGCGGCCTACTAGGTTGAAGAATCTCTTTTTATTAGAGAAAATGACATTTAACCGTAAGACAATAAGGATATTTTATGGATCCCTCCAGCAGATATGGTAGAATTATAGAGTATGATGTTTATAAAGGGAGTGAAGAAGCCACAAATGAGTACAACAAATTATATTTTCCTCATAAGAAAATTGAGTTCATGGTTCGCCACTCAAAAACAAAAGTTAATGATTTCTTTCAAAAAGGCATATCTTTTACAAAAATTAACAAAATCGATGAGTGGTCTTTCGAAGTGACTCGAGCCTCCGGAGGCGTAGATCTCTATAAATCAGTCAATCGGCCAGCGACAATCAGAGGTAAATATGACCTCGATGAGCACGACATGCATCATGCAGATGCTGTAGTGGCAGATTTTGCAAAAAGAGCCTTCGGGTCGGCGAGTGTCGAGTGTTATATCAATCCTAATCGATTAAAATTACAGTCGATTCCACCACAAAGAGAAATTGCACGTTTTGACATGAATCACTTCTTCGTGGCTGCTGACGAAACATTGCATATCACGTGCCCAGACGAGGTGCTTGTTTTTACAAAAAATCCATCTGCACCAAACTCGTACACCTCCATAGTTCACTTCACCTCGGGAGGCATCAAGGTCATTTTACGAAGTGGTGATTGTTTAATATACAAAAAAATCTAAAGGAGTCGTTTAATGGATCCAACAACCAGACACATACAATATAAAAATTCATGCATACAGACTGCTTTAGCAGCTGCTTCGATAGCTCCTACAGGTCGTCGACATTCTATACATCACACAATGCAAGGGCTTGTCAGAACCACATTCGATCAGTTACCATCAATGCCCCATGTAGTCAGTGGGCACTACTTCAAGGGTGCAGATGGCAAGTGGGGGTCAGATGAATCAATGCAACAAATTCCCCAATTTGAAGCTTCACTACTAGAAGGCATGTCGGTGAACAGCAGAATTGATCCGACCTTTCAAGGCAATGAGGGCCCAGATTTCCTTCCTGACCGTTCGTCAATGATGATGATGGGTAACCGTGGACCTGGTGATTTTGGCGATGAAGCGACTACACCCAGCGGCTGGCCCAAGGTCGAGTTAGGCCATGAGTCTGCAGGCCGTTCTATAGGTGAAGGCATCTCCGATTTTGTTTCCAAGGGACTGGATACCATCCGTGACCATATCCAAATGAGAACAGATGCTGATTTAGCTGTGGGGCAAGGATTCAGAAGCCTGTTATTGAAACAGCTGCTGCCGCTAAGTCTGTGGCAACGCAACACCAGATAGCGGCTGCCTCCAAGGCACCAGAAGCCAGGCGGAGTGTACTAGACTTTCATGCAGCAGCACGAGTCTCAGGACGTTCAATGGAAGACTATTCAGCATTTAGTGCAGAAGGTAATCATGACTTCAGCGCTATCGTGAGGCGACAATTAGGGGAGAATGTTACACTTGGTGAGCGGATGCCGGGTGCTGGCTTCGGAGGAAATTTTAGGAATTTCTAAAAAAATACTCGGGAAACAGGACGCTGGTTTGCATTGCCTGTACAAGGAGGTCGGCGAGCGAACGTCTGGCAGAAGCGATTTGATCAGAAGAAGACGAATCGGGAAGTAGGATGCCGGTGTGCTGTTGCATTGCCTGGAGAACACCTGTATTCGGCAAAAGTACTTTAGACAGCAGGGCTATATCGGGAGGGGCCAGCGAGATCGACCCCTGATGCAGGAAGCCAAAACGCGTACGTCGCTGAGCCCCCCCCGCGACTTTGCGTCCTTCCAGCATCACATCGTATTTGGTGGGCTTAGCCATACAAAAATAGCGTGCATATTCATTCGCGGGTTCTGGTTCGCCTGGAAGCAAACTCAAACTAGGCTGAGTTTCCATAAAACGTGTCACAACGCGCATCAGCAGCCGATTAACATAAGCATAGTTATCAAGGGTATTCACAGAATAAGCAGGATGTGTCGCAGGTATCGCCAGAGAAAATGCCCAGTCTGTTAGGTGAAATATCACTCCACCACCTGTCGGACGGCGCGCCAACTGAAGTCCTGCATCGTGTACAGCTTCCATGCACAGAAGTGCTGCCGGATCGGTAAAATACCCGTACGTTGCACTGGGAACGGCCCAATCATATAGATGCAACACAGGAACTGATCCGGGCTCCGCCATACTCTCCAGAAGCTCCGCATCGAAGGCCATATTATCCTCAGGGCTGGATTTCCCCGTATCTCGGATCATAAACTAGTCGAGGAAGTCGTCTGAGAAATGTTCATTTTCATCGTCCAACGCCTTTCACCTGCGCGCAATTTAGCTTCGTAAGAGTAGTCGCAATTTCCCCCGTAAAGCATCGCATTTTTCCGCTGCCAGGTGACTCGCCCCTGAAGTGTACCGGAAATGGTCATCTCGACTTGCTGGGGGCGTTTTCCATCAATCTGAACAGGCTTTTCTAGAAAAATCTTACTGGGATTAATTTTCCCGCTGAGAGACGCAACAATCTCTTTGTCATTAATATCTGTAATCTCATATGTCAAAAATGCCGGAATAGCAAAAATAGGCCCCTGAGACGATTCCATTTCGATTTTAGCTCCGACGGAAAGGTCTTCTTTGTACAGGGCAAACAATCCAGACGCAAGATCTTTGACAAGGGAGTCTAAAGGCACTTGACTCAGTGCAGGATACTGCTTCAAAAGACGTTCAAATGTCTCATTTTTGCTGTCGACCTGTCCATGAGCATCAATGAATAGGTTAAGAGGCTGATTAGCTAAATGGGCAAAAGCATTTAACGAAGGGGAATTTGTTGCTGAGCGTAGATCGAACGACAAATCCTGACCACCCGTCCTGGTTCTTAGGGAAACATCCCTGATCGTCAGTGTCATCATCGCTGGAAATGTTAATTCGGCTGCCACAGGACGGTTTGTCGCCACCAGATCGAATTTAAATAATTGACTCCCCTGTGAAGTCATGTTAAGGATCGGAAGAGATTCCTGAACATCAATCGTCAAGCGATTTGTCTGTTGGACTGGTGCGGAAGGGATGAATTGCAATTGGATGACAGCAGCCAGATAGGTTGGGAAGACAAGGAGAAAAAAAATTAAACGGTGCTGCATAAATCATCCTCTAAGGATATACAATTGGGTTAAGCAAATCAGTTAGACGGTCGCCAAATTGATACCCCAAACTTTTCAGGGCATGAACATGGGGGTCGTTTTCCTGTCGTAAATATACCGCCTTTGCCTGAACATAGACAACCATTAAATACATAGCCCCTCTCCTCTGTGTGAGGTCGTGTAGCGGCAGTGGCCAGTCCGGAGGGAAAAATATAGCACTTCCCGGAGTTAAAGAAAAGAGTTCACTAACACTTGAGTTGGCGTCACTTGGAGCAGAAATACACAACATTGCCCCGCAAATAACACCTTGTAAAGCACTTATGTCGGACAATGTGGGAGTCGTCTTGATTAATTTTTCAAAATTATCGTCCGTATCGGCAAAAGTCGGACATGAAGGAAACAGCATGTCATATCCCAAGCGCAGGGGCCGCTGTTCCGTCAGTTCTGCGGCGATACCAGCGAGACCTCGGCTTAGCACTATTTTCTTCAGTGCCGCTTCTCCGCGCCACACATCGCGACCGGCTGAAAACATTTGATTCGGTGACAACCGAGCAACATCAGCGATTCCCTGACGAACCTTAAGGCGCTCTCCCAGAACTAAGGCAATGCTGCGTGAGATTTTATGCAACTCCTCACTTGAGAGCAATTCTTCACATTCTATCCAATGGTGTGTGCGAAAAAAATCGCGGTGTTCCCTATTAACAGCAAAATGCATGGGCTTTTCTCGTTTGTATGATTTGTTTGTGCGTGAGTATACCACATCAGGAATTTGTAGGTAGCCATAAATACGGAATCGTTAATCAAAAATCGGCCTTGATCACTTTTTCGGTCATCCAAACCGATAGCCGATGATCACCTGCACGTG
>JBAWVE010000187.1:0-4257 GCA_037147435.1 Parachlamydiaceae bacterium | reverse complement strand
CCCTTTTGATTGTGGTTGCGCAAATCAGGATTATCTTCTGCGAGGACAATCCAGCGTGAGGAATCGGGATCAAGAGTGTAGACAATTACTGTGCCATCCATCTCGGCGGCATAGAGCTTATTCTCTTCTTCCCCAAGGAATGGGTTGAGACTCAGCTTCCATCCACAGCCGAAAGGTCCAGGAATAGGATTTTGACTGTTGTAATTACGGCGAATTTCCAGAGGAAAGAGCCCTGGAAGTGACAAGTCGGTTTCATCGACATAAAATGCCCCTGTGGTGATATCTACAGGATCGGCAACCGAGTCCAATTTTGACTTGTGTTCCGGATGCACATCAGCCCGCCAATTGAGAGCGTTGATGTCTCTGCTGTTCCAGCTGAACGATGGCAGCGGATCATTGTTGACATCAGGAAGAGGGGTGAGGGGGCGGAGTCCGTAGTTATTGCCGTTGGAAATCAGCGTAAAATCGTTTTTGTTTGAGGTAAAGGAATATGTGATGCATTCAGGCAGACGGGATCCAAAACCGCCATTTGCGAATCCTCCTGCCTGAGAAATAAGCGCCCCAAAAGTTAAAGGGTGATTGATAAAAATCCCCATTCCTTGATAGGAAGGGAGATTTATTAGATCGCCATCAAGACTTTCTACAAGATTCGGAGTCATGTAGGCATAGGCATAATAGCTATCATTTTCTCCTTTCGTTATCGATTCTTTGACCATCTTCCATTGGGTATCGGCGATCGCTGCAATTCCCGTGAGTTCTATAGCGGCAATATTTTCATTGGTCAAAATGAGAAAATCGGGTAGCCCTTTTGTCTGGTGTTGTCGATTGGTAATTTGGAGGAGTTTTACCGTGGAAATGGCGTAAGGATCTTGATATATTTCACGAAGGATTTGGTGTTCATTAGAGGACTCGTCGATGCAGACAAGAGACATACATTGCCTGAAAGCTGCGCTAGATTGTTGGTATTTAGAAAATAGGAGAAAATTAGTGGGAAGCCACTGATAGAAATGCTGCATATCAACTTGTGGAAATATTAAAGAAAAGTTTCCCTTATCATTTTGCTGTGTAGTCTCAGGAGCTAATTTTGAAAGTCCACAATGCACCCATGTTCTTGATGTCACTTTATGCAAACTTGTCAGTAGTTTTGATGCCCGGCTGCATTTTTCAAAATAGGCAGTGCCGGTAAAAGCAAGAAGTGCCTGCAACTTCTCTTGTGGTGTGTCACTTTGAGCATACTGTTCAGCAAAAAAACATGAAATATGACCGCTTGTATCTCCGAAATGAAAGCAAATTGCGGCAGCAGTTCCCTTCACAAGAGGAAACGTATGAACCAGAAGTTCTGTAGAGGGTGTTCCATAACGATCAAAACTGATGTTTACGTTAAAGATTTTGTCTGTTGTATTTAGTAATTTTCTACGAATTTCGTCTGAATATTTCAGAGTCAAAAAAAGAGCGGTGTCCTCTGATACAAAATCAATCATTGGAAACTGGCAATCGATGTCAGCGAGAATCAGCCAACCTGTGTCGATTAATGTTTCAGGGTTATCCAGATAGGCTACTTCAATTTTAACCTTAGTATATAACTCAGGTTTGTCGGCTAAATTGACTATAATTCTGCAGGTATTTAAGTCGAGCAAAGGGCATAAAAAATCATTCCATGATGCGTATCGTTTTTTTTGAATTGTTCTGTGCGTGCCGACATCTTGCAGTGAGAGCCCTTTATTTTTAAGCTGCTCTTCGAGAAAACGAACAAAAAGAACTCCCGCAGAATCATCGCCATCGGCCCTGATATGTTTCAGGATATTTTCATCGTTGCAGAGATACCGTTTTATCCAGCGATCAGCGTTGGCATACTCATCGGGCATCGAGGCATAGAGGTCTTGCCCTTCATTGACATGGATGTCCTTCATCCATGGGAACAAAGTGATCCACTGTCCCTCAACATGCAATAAAACACCGGGGTATTTGATCTTAATTTCATTCTCATCGGGGAGCTGTATAAATAGGAGCCGTTCTGCAACACGTGCAGGAAGAGAGTAAACCCCTTCTATGTAGATTGCCTGGTAGCCGGCCTGACGTAAAAGATAAACGAGAAGGTCGCATTGTTCCCACGAGGATCCTTGTTTCTCCAAAAATGTTCTGTGAACATTTTTGTCAATATAACACGGTTGAAAAATTTCATTGTTTTTTGCAAGGGTAGGAGTCACTAATTCAATCTCATTATAAACATACTGCACAATAGCGAGGGGATCATTTTTCATATCTTTGACAAGGCGGTCTAGAATTGGATAATGAATGGAGTTCTTGGTGCTCGCTTCGAGTTGGAGATCGCTTGGTAGCCCAACGGTAATAGGAGTTCCACTCAATGACTTATCAGAGGATGGTAATGTAGGTTTACGCAAGACATCAAGCTGCCAGGGCGGCGGCGGGGTAAAATTTAATGTATAGAGAGGGGTTTCTTCCAGCGAAAAGGTATATGTGTAGTTTGTGGTAGATGCTTTGTGGGCGATGAGCAGCGATAGATTGTAGTTTGGATCAGAGACTATGGAGATACGCAGATCGAGTCCAAATTGAGACTTCAGGGCCATATTCGGGATGATGATCATTTCGTCGGTGGCAAGATAGTAATGCCAAGACGGTGTGTCTTGTTTGGGCAAGGCAATCTGCTCTTCATGGATCACAGCGCCATTTTCATAAACGTTAACTCGGATAGATGAAGTAGATGAATCGCTTTGAATGAGAAAGCGATAGAACTGTTCAGTGTAGAGGGATGCGCCATCCAATGGGATTACAGTAGAGCCAACGACATTTTGTAATGCAGCCTCATTGGAAAAGAAATGCCCCTTGCGACTATCTTCTCTGTCGTAAAATTCTTCCATCGAAAGATTAGATATGACTGGAGTCAGGTGTCTTGTGTCTGCTGCTGCTTCACAAAGAGCAATCTGCGTCTGTACAGCGACGAGCTCGGCAGCGTTACATTCATCGCATTCGATCAATTTTTTGATGACAGATTCTATCTGTTGATGTACTTCCCATAAATAGCGCGTTGGGCCGTCAGCTTCTAATAAAAAAGCTTCATTTCTGAGAGCAGTAAGCTTTTCTCTGAGGGTTTGTTTGTGGGCCAATACTTTATTGGTCCAGTCTACAGCCTCTTTCCTGCATGTTGCGGCATTGTTTTCTGCGGCTGCTAAAGAAGTAGAGAAAGCAGTCTTTTCTTCAGGCTTGTCTGTTAAGGCAAGGCCTGCGCGGCAATTGTCAGCAGCCTGATTATACAGTAGCGCCGCTGCATTCAGGGAATTAGACATTTCCTCAGTGTTTTTCAAGCTGTGGACAACAGAGTCCCTTATTTCATTGGCTTGTTGATTCTTTTGTGTGGAAGCGTTCCACAACTGATTAACTTTTTCAATTTTTTCACTTGTTTCTTGTTCGGTTTTAAAGGTTGTGAGGTTGTTGATTTCATCTATAACGCGTTTGCTCGCTGCGTGACATTGATTGACGTTTGCTCTGTTCTCTTTTACAACATCATGACGCCAAGTTTTTCCTTTTTTATCGTTTTGTTCGCAATTGTGGATTACCTGATTGAATATGATAATGGCTTTTTGATAATGTTCGTCAATTTTTTTGAGTAATTCAATCCTAGATTCTAGGGGCAGGCTATTCAGTTTTTTAATGTAGTCTCCAATCAAAAACTCCGCTAGAGAGTATTCAGAAAATGCTTTGCTCCCTTCGTTCTTGCATTCCTCTGGGGTCATGGGAGATGGTCTTTGAGGTGAACCAGTGTTTTTTGACGTGATATGAAGGGCTTTAGATGCCCTATCATCAGTCCCTGGAATGAGAAAGTGTTCAGCGGGGGCGGTGGATAGCGGTTCTTCGGCGCAGAGAAAAGTTATCAATAGGGCAAAAATCAGTGTGTAAAATTTCATTTTTATTCCTTATTAGAAATTGAGAACAATATGATTTCTAACAAAGAAAGACTTTTTGATATAGTAAAATAAATCGTATGTAGTAATGTTTTATAGTTAATAATACTTTAATTGAATTAGACACTAGCTGTAATTTTTTAACGGCTGTAAAGGTTTGCCCGCACTCCGCTTCGGGAGTGCAATTGGATTTTAGATTACCCAGGGCTGCGCAAGCTTGCCCTGGGCTACGCGTGAATTGCAGGTGTGTTTTACTCAGTCTTAAACCTTGTCGTTACCCACAATTATCAATTTAATTCTTTACATGGTTTTAGTTGTGGTTTTGTGTCGACCCTCC
>JBAWVE010000186.1:0-4263 GCA_037147435.1 Parachlamydiaceae bacterium | reverse complement strand
GGGAGAGTTCCGGTGATCAGTTGGCTGCTTAACCGATACCCCTGAACCGCACCCGGCGATATTGATGAATCATGATTTATAACACCTAGCTTAGTTTCTATTAAGTAAAATAAATTACACTATTATAAATAAATCTTTTGTCAGGCTTGAAAAAAGAGAAAGACTTGGTAGCGACAAAACCCGAACGTTTAAGAATCGTTTACGTGAGAGGAAAAAGGTTGGACAGGGGTTGGACAAAATGAACTTTCAGAATTTACTTTTGATTGATAAATCATCGTAAGTTACTGAAAGTAAGTGAATGGGGGTGGTTGGACTCGAACCAACGGAGACCGAAGTCGAGGGATTTACAGTCCCTTGCAATTGCCGCTATGCGACACCCCCTGAAAGTAAAAAGAGGAGAAAAAGTGATGCTGGCAGTAGGACTTGAACCCACAACCGTCCGATTACAAATCGGGTGCTCTACCAGTTGAGCTATGCCAGCGAATTGGACAAGCGTTGTTTATAACAAAAAAGGGATTTTTTTCACAAGAGTATTTTTCATGATGATTGACTTTTTGGTATTTTCCGGTTACACTCCCCTTTTAGTTTTATCCTTATCCCATTGAGAGAACATGTCTTACCAACAAAATAACGTCCCTATCGCCCAACCCCCATGGACGGGCTTGGGAAAACGGCTTGAAAGCGCTGTGCGCAAAGCTCTTTTTGATTTTTCCATGATCGATCCTGCTGCAACGAAGGTGGGAGTAGCTTTAAGCGGAGGAAAAGACAGTTTAACTCTATTATTCCTTCTGAAGGCTATTTCAGGAAGAGGTGTCCCTCCATTTGATATTTATGCGATCCATGTTTCCGGTGCTTTCTCATGCGGTGCCGGCGTTGACACCAATTATCTCAGTCAAATCTGCGATCGGCTTGGTGTGCATTTTCTAACGCGTGAAGCCACACAAAAATTAGAGACTCTGGAATGTTACAGCTGTTCACGTGAGCGGCGACGTCTATTATTCGAAGCCGCCAAGAGTGTGGGCGTCGACACCATTGCGTTTGGGCATCATCGAGATGACAGTGCGCAAACATTGTTAATGAATCTGTTACATAAAGGGGAATTTGCAGGCAATCTTCCCAGGGTTCCCATGCATGATTATGGGGTCACTATTATCCGCCCTCTCATCTATTTGGCCGAGGAAGAAATTCGCACTTTTGCCGAGCAGCATGGATTTAAGCGAATTATGTGCCGCTGTCCAGTAGGACAAAATTCGATGAGGCGGCAAACAGACCAGCTGTTGAGTGAAATTGAGGTGTTATACCCCAATGCCAGAGAAAATATTGCCAGAGCTTCTCTACTTTACGGATCTGACAAAGCCCTTCGCAAATAAAAGCGAAAGCGATACCATATGGGGTCAAGTCAGGAACGGTGCAACAATAACTTAGGGACTAATACATGTTTACCAAGGGAATTTATCGATGAATCAACCGTTACCGAGCGAGCATGAGAGCCGAATTAACATTCAGGGTGTTGAAATCTCTTTGGGATTTCCAGACGAATTTTCTTTCCAATGGATCGGACAACAAGATGTGCTGGAGCAATTACTGGCCGCCTGGTTGGTCATCGACGAAGACGATATTCCATTGAATCCGCGCTTAATCGGCAAGCCTGGCGTGGGTAAGACGACGCTGGCGTATGCTGCGGCCAAGAAGCTTAACAAACAAGTCTACATTTTTCAATGCACAATGGACACCCGTCCTGAAGACCTATTGATCACGCCTGTCATCGATAAGGCTGGTGGAATTCGTTATGTTGCTTCTGCATTGGTGACAGCGATGATCCGTGGAGGAGTCTGTATTCTTGACGAAGCAAATAGAATGAGCGAGAAATCTTGGGCCTCGTTGGCACCGCTTTTGGACACTCGCCGCTATATTGAATCGATTGTCGCTGGCCTTAAAGTTTCTGCCAGCCATGATTTTCGCATTTGTGTCACAATGAATGACGATGCCTCGACTTTTGAGATTCCGGAATACATCCACAGCCGTCTGCAGCCCCAAATCTATCTGGATTTCCCTGAAGCAGAGAATGAAAAACGCATTTTGCGGGAAAATCTCCCATTTTTAGACACTCATATTTTAGACTACGTCGTCAATTTCCTCCAGAGGGCCCATGCCCGCAATGAAAACTATACTGTACGCGATGGCATTAACATTGCCCGTTATGCTGCCAAAAGGATTAAGAGTCTGAATGGCAACGGAGGGAACATTGATAATCTAATTCAACAAGCAATTGTGATGACGCTTGGCGACGAAGCCCTGGCATATGTCATCTAACGAGTTTTCCGGCAAAGAGCCGTTTTTTTTGCGTAAAGACAATATTTGGGCCGTCCCTGTGATTCACTACAACATGGAAATGGCCGCACAAGTCTGCCTTGCATTCCATGCAGTAAAACCTGACTGTGTTGCCGTCGAGCTTGCCGAGACCATGCAATTGCAGCTACTGCATGCTGCTTCGCGTTTGCCCGATATCAGCGTTGTCATTGCCTACAGCAATGATCAGTCCCCTCTTTACTACATGAGCGAACCTTGCGACGCTGCTTTCGAGGGTTTGCGCTGTGCACTGGAAGCACAGGTGACGGCACGCTGCATTGATTTGGATATTGACTACTATCCCGATATGCATGATTTGCTGCCCGATCCTTATGCAATACAGCGGATCGGCCTAAAAAACTATTATGAAACCTACCGCAAGATCATTTTATCGAAAGGCCTCCCCAAAAGTCAACTCGACAATGATCGCGAAATGCATATGGCAAAGAGGCTTAAAGAGCTTTCTCTTTTGCATGAGCGGGTTCTTTTTATTGGGGGGATGACACATGTTGAGCACATTTTGGAGCTTGTTGATAAAACTTCATTTCCTAACCTGAAACATGCTGTACGCGATGTTGTAGAACTCTGTAGCCTAACGGAAATGTCCACGCGGAATGTGATGGCAGAGTGTGGGTGGCATTCACTGCATTACGAAACACGGCGCAGCACATTGGCTGAACCTCATGCAAGAGTGCACGAAAAAGAAGTTTTAGACTTCCCTCCTGACAGACAAAAAATTATTTACCAGCTTTTCAAAGAGGCAGCAAGCCGATACATCGATAGAACAGGGAATCCATTTCCCGGATATCACATGCGAAATTTGATGAAATTTGTGCGTAATTACGCGCTTATTCAGAATCAGTTAATGCCTGATTTATACCAGATCCTCTGTGCCGCTAAAGGGTGTGTCGACCATAATTATGCCTATGAAGTTTGGGAACTGGCAACAACATATCCTCACCGAAAGAATGTGGATAACCTTCCTGAACTCGATCTGTCAATCAGAGATGTATGGGGCGACAGCAAGATGATCAGATTTCATCTGAGAGCAAAGAACCCAAAAAGTGCTTTTGCTCCGCGATTGCGCAAAGACCGCACCCAGATGAAGTTTCAACCTCCTGGCCCTTTCAGCATCTGTTCCTTTCCCCCTGAAGATATCGTTATCGAACGTTTCGGTGAATTCGTTAAAAAGAAAGGAACACAGATCCTTCAAGAGGAGTATGCACGCACCATTCCCTTTTCAAACAGTTTGGAAGATGGTGTCGACACAAGGGAAACCATTCGTCATTGGCATGAGAAAAAACTTTATGTTAAAGCCAAAGGGAAGCCTCCGGGCGGAGTCGGGTCTATAGTCATTATTTTCGATGAAGACAAGCCCGCAGAAGACAGTGCTGCTGGTCGGTATCCATGGACAACTACATGGTTAGGAGAACATTCCCAGGAATCCGATATGGCATTTTACGCCACACCCATCACAGCCAATGTAGTAGGACCTGGAATCAGCCGTTGCGAATATGGCGGGTTCATGATGTCATATCCCCCGAGACGCCTTGATGATATCTGGTCCGACGCCGACTATGTCGACTGTAGAAGCAAAGCAGAAGTTTTGCTCATGGCTGCGATCGACTATTCCGTGCAGCCGTTAATTACTTACGTTGCAGCCACTCCCCCTCGAAGCGCTTTAAAGAGTTATGCCCGACGTTTTGGAAAGAAGGTTGTGTACTTGCCTATTGGACAGCTTTCCCCAATAACACTAAATAAGCTACGAGTCTTTCATGTTCTTGACAGCCACAACAAGCGCGATGTTGCGGGAGAATACATTTGGCCTTGATCACCTGCACCAGGTTAATCTTCGGTCAAAAAAATAACATAACAGGATAGGCAGGATGGTTAGGATAAGCAGGATACCTTCGG
>JBAWVE010000185.1:0-4299 GCA_037147435.1 Parachlamydiaceae bacterium | reverse complement strand
AGAAATACGACATTTCTATTTTGCCAGATTACGACATTTCTATTTTGCGCCTACAGAGGTTATAAAATCATAGACAGTTAATATTGAGTCTATTGAGATTTTCGATCCGCTGGAATTTTAGCGCAGCTCTAAATACCATTTTTTGAAGGACGTTAGGTCTAGTCTTTACGAACAGCAGCAACACCGCTGTGGTTATTCCAGTCGTTAGTCATGATTCCAGCTAGCGAATACCCTTCACTTCCAACAGCTAAATGAAATCCTGCATACTGTTCTTGGCACTTAGTATAACCACGAGGTAAGGGGTAAATTTCAAAATTATTTGTTTTTCGTACGGCTAAAGTGGCAGATAGTGCTTCAAGTAAAGTTGGTACAGAATAACCTTTGTCTTGCAAGATGTCTTGCATTTCATCAAAACCGGTCTTTCTGCTATCCGGCAAAGTTTTTTTTGTAATCAGGATCCAATAAGAATGATCGGGTACATGGAGATCGTCTAAAGGTATTCCAATAGTTGCTTTTACCGAATGTTCCCACAATTGTTTTGAAGTTAAGCCTTGTGGAATCAAACATAACAAATGAGTATCTTTGACTTTCAAATCATTCCAGTATGGACAAGGAGAATCTAGCGCTGAAATCAAGGTCTCAGGTACTGGAGGAGCGTCCTGAATATTTATTCCATAATATTCATCCCATTGTTCAGCTCCAAAGCGAGGCAATTCTTTTATTGTCAGATCCTCAACATGAGGCCATAAGTGCTGCACAAAATTTTGTGATGCAATAACTAATTGTGAAAGATAACTCATTTTCCACCTGAATTTAAGTTTTAAAAAAAGTTTATGCTACACCGAATATAAACTTTATTATTTCAAAAACGATTGAAACTGTCAAGCAAATCAATTACTATATTGTTAAATGCGTGTGCGACTACTGCTTCAGGAAAACCATAATGCTCCTGTATATGTCCAAAAACAAAACCGGAGATTGTTGCTGTTGCAAACTCGTTTCCGAAAGCAGAGCTATGTGCAAGCCCGAATAGAACGGATGCTGCGAGATTAGCGACAATTTCAGCATGATCTGAAGGAAATCCAATGGTTATAAGGGCTAGTTTTACCCCTCCTTGTACGCCCAATCTATAAACTGCTTCTTCGAGGACAGGCGCTAGGATGTTGGAAAACAATCCTTCAGGTAGGCGATGGGCGCCTACAGTGACTGTATGTGCTAGCCTTATGGGTGTTGCGATTAATTCGGATGTTCTGAACAATAATGTCAAAAACTGCCCATTGCTAATTCTGTCTGGTAGTCCTGTGAGATTAACAATGGTCCTACCTAACCAATTAGCAGATACACCCAAAAATGCACCAGCACCCAATACAACAGGTGCGGATGTTGCAATCCTTCTGGACATGTCGGGAATTTCATGTGTTCCGCTTGTATCTGTGCTCATTTAAGTAATTATACATGTATTTTTATGAAAACATCAATAATAATTTTTTATTTATACAACTAAATTTAAAATTATTTTATGATGTATTTTGTTGTATATACATGATAAATTATATGACGAATCCATAACGCACAAGACAAGGACTGAAGAAGTCTGGTTTAAGTACCTGTAGAATGCAATACGGTCCACCTATAGGATTAACGCGTTTTTAATGGTGTTGCGGGTATATCAAACAGTAAGTCTTTAGGATCACATTTAAGAGCCTTGGCGAACACGAAGATATTTTCCAGTGATAGGTTACGTTCGCCTCTCTCCACGCTCCCTACATAAGTCCGGTGAAGTCCACTCCTAAACGCAAGCTCTTCTTGAGAAACATCGAGTTTCTGCCTCATTTTTCGAACGCGCTCACCAAACCCGAGTCGAATCCGTTCTCTATCCTTCTTCGATAAAATCTCTTCCATATGCATTCCTCAAATATCTCGAAGAATACGTAAGTGCCTTATCTAAGTCGACAGACGTAGAGTAGACAGACTTTAAGTAGCAATATATATACCTGATATGGCAATATGCTTCACTTCATAGTTGGAAGTCATCTTGATAAGAAAATTATGGAGATTACATACCCGGTAGCGCTAGGTTGGGCTAGGTTTGGGTTGGCTCGGTCGGGCATGGTCCGGCGTGGCAAGGCAAGGTATATTTTTTACACATAACTAGGAGGCAATATGGCAATGCTCAAGGCAACAGTCACAATAGTCGGGAAGCGCCCAATTCTCTTTCATAGCTTCAATGTGGATTCTATCTCTCTAGTGAAGAAAGAACGCACAGGGGTAGCAGGAAATGATCCAGAAGAGTGGAAGCGCTCGGTTCTGAAAACCAAGGATAATCAACTTTACATTGACTCAACCTATGTTTTCGGGTGTCTCCGTGATGGAGGTAAACACATTAAATCAGGCAGGGGGTCGAT
Source organism: Parachlamydiaceae bacterium (assembly GCA_037147435.1). Taxonomy (GTDB): domain Bacteria; phylum Chlamydiota; class Chlamydiia; order Chlamydiales; family Parachlamydiaceae; genus JBAWVE01. The sequence continues at coordinate 1,894 of JBAWVE010000185.1, read as the reverse complement.
ACAAGCCAAGATAACATCAACACTTGTTGTATTAGAGGAAACCATCCTTTTAGACCGATTCCTTCCTTCCGAAGCCGAGCTTTCTCAAGATAAAGACCAACCGGTATACCTGGACGTTAGGTCGGTTAAGAACCCGTCTACAAAGGGTCGCAATGTTCGTTATCGAATAGCTGCATCACCGGGCTGGAAAGCTACTTTTCAGATTGAATGGGAAAATACGGTAGTATCGCGTGGCGAGATGCAATCAGCTATGGTGAGTGCAGGATCGCTTGTAGGATTAGGTGATGGTCGTAACATAGGACAAGGAAGGTTTATCGTTGAGAAGTTTGATGTCGAGGAGGCAAGCGAGGAACCGAAAAAATCCAAGAAGAAGTAATCCGATACGCGAGGTTGGCTTTATGGGAGTGCGGCGACAACCAAGAGATGTCTGGTTTGCGAATACTCGACCAAAAGTCTTTGAGAGGGATGGTGGCAAGTGCCTTCGATGCAAAGTAATTCTTACTCTCGAAACCTGTCATATCGATCATATTCAATCGGGTCTGCGGGGAAGCAATCATATCGACAACCTGCGTACGCTCTGCCGGAGATGTCACGTCTTACGGGCTGATACGAGGCATCGAGGTATGATTGCAAGAGCTTTGCTGGATGGTATTATAGACCATAACTGGCGCGATAGGGTGTGGGAAGATTTATAGAGTTAACACGGCTCCGAGGGGCTCGGAACGGCTGGGCGTGACGTAGGCGTGGTGTGGTAGGGCGTGGCAAGCTTTTGTTTATACAAGAGCTGTAGGGTGGCAACACCAAAACAAGGGAACTTATAAGCAAAATTCTAGCAAACATACGCAGTCGCCTACTTCCCTCAGAAATGGTTAAGAAGGGGTTATTGAGTAGGCTAATAATTCGGATTTAGGAGGAGTCATGAGTAAATTGCCAATAGTACTTGGTCTGTTCACTACTCTCTTAGGACTTACAATAGCTGGTGTGGGTACGGTCGGTATGGTTTGCTCACAAAATAGTTCGCAAGCTAACAACCCGGATTGCCAAGCCGAGTTCGCAATAGCTGAGACTCATAGGCAAATCCGTATACTCGATGCTAAAGCCGAGCAAGAGGTTGCTAAGATGCTTGCTGAGGCTGAGGTGACCAGAGCAGAAGGGATAGCGAAGGCTAACAAGATCATTGGAGACTCGCTGCAAGGTAATGACGAATTTCTACGATATTTCTGGTTACAGAGTCAAATGCAGGTGGTAGACGTTCCGACTGGTGCTACGTGCCGATTAGAGAAACCGGCCGATTGACCGTATCGGCTAAGTCTAAAATCATAATTTATACATAAGGAGAAGTTGTCGTGTCCGATATTCTTAATATACTGCTTATGGCGGTGATGTTCGTATCCGGTGCCTGGTTAATGGCTAAAGTATTTGCGTGTATCTACGTTGCAGCCAACTACCCGCTAATCAAACTCGCAGAAGTCGCTACATGTTACGTGCCTCACAAGCATGAAAGAATGGTATCAGCCGGGTTTACGGTTTTACTGAAATCTGTTGGCTATTACCTGGCTTGCATCTGGCCGGCTCTTATAATCACATGGCTAATCATTCCCAATGTCGTGACAGCGCCCTGGTGGATGTACGGAATAGCTCTAGGAGGCTTTCTCACAGCAAAGTGCATCGACAGTATTACCGTGTCCGCATTTGCTCTTTTCTGCCTCAAACCCGACCTAATTGAGGTTATCTATGGTTGGGTGCCATTTAACGCTGTCTTCACGCCTCCCTGGTGAGGAATGTGAAAAATCACTGAGTATGATCCTGGTTAAACTATAGGGAGAGAAGCGAGTACACTGGGGTGCGGTTCAGGGGTGTCGGTAACTCAGAAATGTCTGTAATAAAAAATTAG
>JBAWVE010000184.1:0-4312 GCA_037147435.1 Parachlamydiaceae bacterium | reverse complement strand
TCTTCGGCAAGCCGAAGATGATACGACTTCTCACAATATTTTATTTCTAAGGCAAGGTTCAACTGGACGACCGAAGGTATCCTGCTTATCCTGCCTATCCTGTTATGTTATTTTTTTTGACCAAAGATTCTCCTCGTGCAGGTGATCATCGCCTAAATTTCAGTGATACAGGCACTCCAAAAGGGCTGCAGCGGCGATGATGCGGAGGGTTTGGTAGGGCTCCTGAAGGCGCTCCGCCAGAAAGTAAAGGGAGTTCTCTGAGCCGACACGTCCCACTCCCTCGAGGATTTGACCTTTCAGTTCCCGATCTGCTGTCAGGTAAGCGTCTTGTAAGAGCTTAACGACATCATCCCCTTTGCCCCACAACGCCAGGATCAAGGCTGCCTGAACTTTCACTTTGGGGTTGTTGTCTTGAAGCAGAGCTTGGACAAGGGCAACAGCCTCATCATCGCCTTCGGTCAGTAGAAGAGCAGATGCCATTCCACTGATTCCCCAATTACTTTCCTGCAAAAACTCTTTGATTGCCTGCTGGGCTTTAGGATAATGGACCACAGAGAGCACTTGCAGGATCTCCAACCTTGCCAACTGGTTCACAGCTTCCGGATAGTTGGGAATCGCTTCATCATGTTTGGCTTTGCTGGGAGCTAACACCTTAAAGTTATTTTCTTCCCCCCAGTCCCAACGCTCTTTCTGTTGCATCAGTCCGGCATATAGGCAGTCACATGCCGGCTGGACATCCACTCGCTGGCCAATCATTCCCAAAGCTAAATTCATCCTGACATAGGGATCTGTGTGCTCCCTGAATATTTTGACTGTTAGAGGCAACCCATATTTTCCGGTAGCAGCAAGAGCAGCCGCCGCTAAATACCGCGTTTCGCGTACCTGATGATTCAATAAATTTTGAAAAATAGGCATCCCCCAATCTGGATTGTTGATCGTCAGCACCCATGCAGCTGTGACAGCAACAACGGGATCAGAATCTGTGGCCGCTTGGGCTGCAAAAGCAGTAACGGATTGCCCGGCAATGGAGGTAACACGCAGACGGCCCAGCATCCGCAGGAGTTGTGCACGGACAGCAGAGTGGTGATCGGACAGCAATGGGTAAAGACTGTCGACGTCCTGCAATTGCTCGAAATGGGAAACAAATTCGCAGGCAAGCATGCGCATACCAGCGCGGTCGCTGGCAACCAATTGCGACAGCTGTTGGGGATCGATGTTTTCAGATAGAGAGACAAGAGCCTCGATTGCCACAGCTTTTTCTTCGGCGTGGCAGCTGTTGTCTGCGATGATTTTTTTGAGATCTTTTTTAGCATCGACAACGCGCAATTTCCCCATCGCATGAATGACTTCCAAACGCACTTTCCATACTTTTTCCGTCCTCAGCATTTTGAGCATCTCTTCTTGCAGAGTTGCGTCAAACAGATGAGATGACAACTTGACAGCAGCTGCTCGCATCAACGAGTTATTATCCTTTAATCCCTCTCGTAAAATAGCGACCCCTTTGGCATCCTGACTGAAAAAAGCCCCAAGCATGGCAATGATGCGGATGATGGGTGTTGAAGAGCAAAAACCTTTATTAATAACAGCCCAAGCCATGCATTCAAGCATTTCCCGGTTATCTTTCTCTTCAGGAAAAATTCCGACAAAAACCTTCCACTGACTCATCATGTTCTTCTCATCTCCAGCTGTCGCCAGCGCCCGAAGGTAGGCTTCCCAAACAAGCTTCGAATGTGGATATCGCTGCAAGCCAGCCGCAGCCTCATCACAAGCCGCAGTATAATCCCCTATCACAACATGTGAATTGACCCTTTTGTTAATACGTGCCGGAGTCGGAGGCTCCTCAATGCCTATTAAGGGGAAAAAAGCTGCACAAGTGAGGGTTATAACAAAACATCGACGCATCAATTTATCCAGGTTTCACTATTTGATAAGCTGGCTAATCTCTTTGAACTCAGTCGCTTTCGAATCGCGCAGCAACTCAAACAAGACTGTCTCTGTGCTGCTGATCCGCGCCCCACAGTCGCGCAGCTCCGCGATAGCAGTCGAAAAATCATAGATCGACCGCGAGCTGATGGCATCATTGAGGATTATCACCTGTTTGCCCTGTTCTAGCAGATCTTTAGCTGTCTGCAAGACGCACACATGAGCCTCTATGCCAACAATCACCCATTGTGTGATCGATGAATGCACCAGTTCTTGCCGGATAGCATCATCGGCTAAGCACGAAAATGCCGTTTTTGTTAGATAACGCTGCCCTTCTCCTAAAATGCCCTTAAGGGTGGGCACTGTTCCACCCAATCCCCTAGGATATTGCTCAGTGACGTAGATAGGGAGATGCAGGATTTGGAATCCACGAATGGCCTTTTGCATCGTCTGCATAACCACACAAGAATTTTCCACATAAGGAAATAACTTCTCTTGCACATCGATGACAAGCAAGCCAACATTAGCCCGATCCACTCTATAGTTTTTAATCATCTTGAAATGCCATTTGTTAGGATTATGCCACAGGACCCAGCGTACGTCCGCCAATCAGATGGAAATGTAAATGGAAGACCGATTGTCCAGCCGAGGGCCCATTATTCGTCAGCAACCGATACCCTTCCGCCACGCCAAAGCGTGTCGCCAACGATTGTGCAACAACGATCACTTCACCAATAAGATCAAGATCATCTTGTGTCACCGATTGGATGTCGCGGATGTCTTTTTTAGGAACAATCAGGATGTGTACCGGCGCCGCAGGATGGATATCCCTAAAAGCCAGAATACGTTCATTTTCAAACACCTTATCGGCAGGCAGCTCTCCACGGATAATCTTACCAAAAATTGTATCGCTTGTCATCGGATCACTTCTTTTTCTGCAAAATTTCTAAAGCTTTTAAAGCATCTTCTTTTGTCTCCCAAACGGAAATAAATCGCCCCTTATGACAGAAAATCGCCCCGGCGATATGCGTGATATTTTGCAACTCCGCCTCACTGAGGCCAGCCCACTCAAGCGGCAAGGGAAGACGCACCTTCATTTTCTCTTCCAGAGAAGGAGGAATACCGCGCAATTTCCAGTGCTGTCCAGAAGGCATGATGACAAAACGGGCAGGATGATGGATTCCATCCATCTCAAAAAAAATTTCCAGCCATGGCATGGCCCGATCGAAAATCAGACAATCCCCCCCCCGCTGCATAGCTTCTGCAACAGCCTGGCGACAAGATTGGATATGCTGATACCGTTCCCACATACGAGTTAAATGAGACAAAGCAAAATCGACAGCCTCGAAGAACGCTTTATCCTGGGCTTCCGGCTTAACATCGTACACAACAGAATTGAAGTTTGAAATGATGTGTGAATAAGTACAAACACCCTTGCTATGAAGCTCTCTGCCATTGTCGTGCGCATCGACACCAGTAATCAAAGAGTTATCAAAAAATGCACGTTCCTTTGCACTGAGAACCCCCTCCTCAAACAGATACAAAAGAATCATTCCTGCGCTGCTAAGCGGACCCTGGTAGTCTTGCTGGTGATGATCGAAAAGCTTCAATTGAGGATTATAAATTCCTCCCACATCACAGACATACTGGCACCGATTTAACACTTTAGGATCGCGTGTTCGAACAATTTTATCCTTGTCCACCCGGTTAAAAAGCACTAAAAGAGCACAGGCTGTCACTTCATCAGCATGAAATGACCCGTCATGCGTCCCACAGCTCCGTTCAATCTTGGTGTTACTCTCGTTCTCTCTTTCTGTCATCATTCCACAACTTTTGTCAAATCATTCAGGGACAGATTATGTCAGATTAAAATATTTAACGGAAGAGAGAAGCAGTTATGAACAATGTTTTTATTTTTTCTCAGGAGTTTTTTCGGTCAACACCTTTTTCACACCCTCTTAGAGAAAGCACTAAATATACCACATAAACAACTAGACTTCAGTATTTTACAGATCTGACTAAACAACCACACTTCAATACTATATAGATTTTTTTTTAATTCAACTGTCAAACAAATGTTTTTCTTATGAGTTATGGACAAAATTTCCACAAAAATACAAGCTCAAGACCAGTTACTTAGATGAGATTAGCGAACAAAAGGCGTACTCCTAGAAAACAAGGCGGCCCACATCGATTAAAAAAATGACCTTGATTATCCAAAATTTTGCTGAATCGCTGCATTTGTGTGATGGCATGTTGTGTGAGGGCATTTTACAGGATAGATAGATGTAGTTTTGGTCTTGATCACCCTTGCAGTGAAAACTCTCGGCCAAAAAATGGCATGGTTCAAATGAAGGTAACACTTTTGGATGGCCAAGATCACCTGAAC
>JBAWVE010000183.1:0-4364 GCA_037147435.1 Parachlamydiaceae bacterium | reverse complement strand
CAGAACGATCCACAACAGAACGATCCACAACAGAACGATCCACAACAGAACGATCCACAACAGAACGATCAGCAACAGAATGAGACGTGACCTCCAATTTCTTGAAAATATTCCCCTAAAAGACCACTGCACCCTTGGTATTGGCGGGCCGGCACGCTATTTCCTTAAAGTCTCCTCTATAGAAGAAATGCAACAGGCTATAACCCTTTGCCACACCCAAAATATCCCCTATATTATTTTAGGAAAAGGATCCAATACACTGTTTGATGACAAAGGCTTTAACGGAGCTGTCCTGGTTAATCACATCGACTTCTGCGAAGAACTCTCACCGGGTACATTCCATGTGAGCGCAGGGTACAGCTTTGCCCTGCTTGGAGTCCAGACTGCGCGAAAGGGATGGGAAGGGCTGGAATTTGCATCGGGGATCCCAGCCTCCGTTGGCGGAGCCGTGTACATGAATGCTGGCGCGAATGGTGGAGAGACCGGCCGTTGCGTGGTCTCAGTCGATTTCATCACTGATCAGGGCATTTTGCAAACAATACACAAAGAAGATATCGAATTTTCCTACCGTTCCTCATCATTTCAAAAAATGAATGGCGCCATCGTTGGCGTTACCTTTGTGTTAAGTCTAAATGGAGAAGCACGTAAAAAACAGATTGAGATCGTCAACTACCGAAAGAAAACGCAACCTTATGGCGAGAAGTCTGCCGGCTGTATTTTTATGAATCCGGAATGTGGATCCGCCGGGGCGTTGATCGATCAATGCGGCCTTAAAGGTGTTTCTGTTGGCGGAGCAAAAGTGTCTGAAATGCATGCAAACTTTTTGATTAATGCCGGCGATGCAAGCTGCGACGACATGAAGAAGCTTATAGACCTTGTTAAAAATCGAGTGAAAGAACGAACGGGCATTGAATTATGCAGCGAGGTACGCTATATTGACAGTCACATTGAAATGGCAATCAGGGACCACGTATTATGAACACATTCCGCGCAGATCTTCATTGCCACTCGACCTGCTCTGACGGATCAAAAACACCGGAACAGATTATTCAGCTGGCAAAGGAATCAGGCCTGTCAGCGCTCTCAATTACCGATCACGATTCCATTGATGCCTATACCACAGCCGTTGAATACGCTAAAAAGGAAGGAATCACCCTCCTACCCGGTGTTGAGTTCTCCGCCACTCTTGAAGGCCATAGCGTCCATATCCTCGGCTACGGTTTTTCCCTCGATAGCCGTTCCATCGCAGACCTGTGCACACGCCATGCAGATCGGAGGGAAAAGCGGAATGGCGCCATGCTAAAAAGCCTATCAGAACACGGAATGCCGCTCACGAATGATGAACTCATTGCCGCCCTGCCTCCAGGACTGCAACATACCATCGGCCGCCCCCATATTGCCCTTGCGATGATGAAAAAGGGGTATGTGACATCTATTCAAGAAGCTTTCAACAAGTATTTGGGTGAAGAGAAGCTTTGTTATGTGCAAGGGATAGAAATCGGCGTCGATGAGACCATAGCTGCCATCCACCAAGGTAAGGGTATTGCCGTTTTAGCTCACCCCCATCTCATAAAAAATGAACAGTTGACTAGAAAACTGCTCAAAGAGCCTTTCGATGGACTCGAATGTTATTACGGGAAATTTTACCACGATGCCCATCAGCATTGGTTAAAACTGGCAAAAAAACACGATCTATTAATAACTGGGGGCTCCGACTATCATGGAGACATCAAACCCAACCTGAATCTGGGATGCTCATGGATCAACGCCGAACTTTTCCAGGCTATCCAGGATAAAATCACACTGCTCAATACATAGAAATTGCTGCACCGGATCCTGAGGAATAAACATGACCTGCACATACCAGACACTACTCGACAAACTTTTATCCGTGAATATCCACGGCGGGATCAAGCTTGGCCTTGAGAACGTTCTCCGCTTAAGCACCGTTTTAGGCGATCCACATCTCGCTTTTCCAAGCGTGCATGTCGCCGGTACCAACGGCAAGGGTTCTGTCACCACAAAAATCGCTGCTGCTTATCAGGCGTCAGGCCTGAAAGTGGGCTTATACACTTCCCCTCACATTGCTTGCTTCCGGGAACGAATACGCATCAATAATGAAATGATCACCGAAAAACAGGTCGTGAAACATCTCAACCGGATTTTCCCTTTGATCGAACAACATCAAATCCCCGCAACATTTTTTGAGTTAACAACACTTCTTGCCTTTGCCCACTTTGCAGCAGAAAAAGTCGATATCGCGATCATCGAAACGGGTCTTGGCGGGCGCCTTGACGCCACAAATATCATCATTCCAAAATTATCTGTCATCACATCCATCAGCCTTGAACATACAGAGTATTTAGGCAGCACCCTCGACCTCATTACCGCAGAAAAAGGCGGCATCATCAAGCCAGGAGTCCCCGTCGTCATCGGACCTCATGTACCGTACGCTGTCATCGAAGAGATCGCAGCCCTGCAAAAGAGCGTGTGCACTCGGGTGATGGGAGAATTCGTCGACTACCACGCAGAAAATAACGCCGTTGCCGAAAAGGCATTGGCATTATTGGGAGTCGACCCAATCGCCATTGAAAGCGGTCTCAAAGCCATCCCTTGCTGCCGTTTGGAAATCATTCGTGCGGAAAAAACCACAATAATCTTGGATGCTGCGCACAATCCTGAAGGACTTCGCAGCATGTTGCACGCTATAAACCACCGATTTCCTCACCAACGGCTTCGCGTTGTTATCGGCCTTTCCAGCAATAAGGACATCGAGGGATGTTTAAAAAATCTTAAAGATCATGTTGTCCATTTTCACCTGGTTGAGGCAAACTCAAGTCGGGCCATTGCGACAGCGGCCATGAGAGACGCGCTTCTCCAATTGGAAGTGGACCCTGAACGAATGACCATCGAACAAACGATTCCTGAGGCTTTGTCATCTGCTCTGAAACTGGCAGAAAAAAAGCAAGAAATCGTTGTGGTCTGCGGTACATTTTTTATTTTGAATGAAGCAAGACTGGCTCTGGGAATCAATGATCCTCAAGATCCTTACAGTCTGAATGAACGAGTAAAAACGAGTTAACATGAATAAGAGACCAAAAGGACTTTTTTACTGCCGCTATTTTGACAGCATCTTTCAACCAAGCCTCAATATTTGCCGCAGCCTAATCAGTGAATTTGACATCGATTTCCTAGTCGAAGGCTCTGAAACTAATCCATTAATTAAATCCCCGCACTTTCACCAACGCTCTTTGCCTCCTATCCTCAGTGAGGATACTTACGACTTTTTTATTTCCGAACAATTTCCTTTTAGCACACCAGAATTCGCAAAGGAAGCCGAAGATTTAATCAACACCCTTAAACATCGCAATCCCCGCTGTGCGATCATCTGCTCCCTGCGGGATACGACACCCTTGACGCCTCTCGGGCAGGAACATAAAACACTGGAATTTATTCAACGTCTCTACGACTATGTCTTTGTCCATACGGATTCACACCTCTACAAACTTGAAGAATCCTTCAGTTTTGCCGATAAGATCGCGGATAAATTAGTCTATACGGGATTCATCACAAATCCTAACCTGGAAATTGAAGAAAAAGAAAGAAAACAACGAATTGTCGTCAGTATCGGCTCCGGCGACTTTGGAGAAGAACTTCTTTATGCTGCCATCGAAGCGGCACCCTTCTTCCTCGATTACGAGTTTTCTCTGTTGACGGGTCAAAAAATTCCCAATAAAATCCTCGCAGAAATGAAAATCTTAGCCCTCAAAGCCGGCGCGGAGAATGTGTCAATTCTTCCTTCAGTCAGAAAGTTTGAGGAATATCTCAGCGAAAGCGCCCTTTCGATTAGTTTGGGCGGCCCAACAGTTGTCAGCGTAGCCTCCACTAGAACACCAGCGATAATCCTTCCTTCCGGCATCCACGATCAATATGCGCGCAGAATGAAGTTCTCTACGAGCGGATTCATCAAACTGATCGCCACCGAAGACTTGGCAACTGAACGTTTCTGCAGCGCCATCCGTGAAGCTCTTGCAATGCCCCCTCCTGCTTTTGAAGTCGATGTCAGCGGCGCTCAAACAACCCTTAAAGAAATCAAAGGATCCAACATATCAAGCACCCCCCAGTAAATTCCTGATGTGCATCTAACGGGATTCCACGAATTAAATCCCCCACGACAAGTCCCAGCCCGAGAGCTATCACCAGACTCGCAAAACTGAAAAGGACATCCCACATCCACATCCACCAACCCGACGGCTGTTTACTCCGCACCTCAATAGCCACGCCGCGAAAAATGATACCGGTTAATAAGAGCATGGTTCAAAATGGAACGAAAATGGGTAGCACAAAGTAATCAAAAATCTTTA
>JBAWVE010000182.1:0-4409 GCA_037147435.1 Parachlamydiaceae bacterium | reverse complement strand
AGATTTTTGATTACTTTGTGCTACCCATTTTAGTTCCATTTTGAACCATGCCTGTTTTTCTCCGTCTTTGCGTTTAATTCCTCGCTCATTTAGAATAACGCATGATAAAGGCGGTGTTATGTCAGAGTTAATCGAGATTCATTGGACCAGCGGCAGCATTGATGAGGCACGAAAAGTGTCCCGTTACCTTGTCCAAGAGGGGTATGTGGCCTGTGCTCAGATCGTTCCATGGATAGAATCTATCTACTTGTGGAATGGTCAGCTGGAAACCACACAGGAGAGCAAGGTTTCTCTAAAGACACACCGGGATTTTTTCGACACAATCAAAAAAGTGATCCAAGAAAATTGCAGTTACCAGGTTCCGGAAATCACATTTCAACATGTTGATGGCGGAAATGAAGAATACTTACAGTGGGCAGAAACAACATTGAGGAAAAAATCGCAATGAAGGAATTTATTCAATATATTATAAAAAATCTAGTCGACTCCCCAAACGATGTCGATATCCGCTGTGTGGATAGCGAAAAAGGCGTTGTCGTTGAAGTTCGTGTAGCCGGAGGCGATGTGGGGAAAGTCGTTGGTCGCAAAGGTGTTACTATAAACGCTTTAAGAACAATTATCACCTCGGCTTGTGCTCGCTTAGGTCAGCGTGTTCACCTAGAAATTATCGACTAATTATAAATTTCTCTCCCCCAACTTTTTAAGAAAACTCTTGTTTTTAAAAAAATAATTGCTACTATAAGGCATATACACCGTCGGTTTATGATTGAGGGTGTAAGAGAATTTGTTTTTCTTAAAATAAGGGGTATTTAGATGGTTTCGCTGAATAAAGTACAGATTGCTGGGCGACTAACACGCAAGCCTGTCCTCCGTAAAACACCCAATGGAATCTCTGTGACCGATCTTCTGATCGCCCTCAATCGCGAGTTTGTCACTCTCGGCGGGGAAAAGCAACAGGAAGTTTGTTTCGTAGATGTAGTAGTCTGGGGAAAACAGGCCGAGGGGTGTACACAGCTGCTTGATTGTTCCTCTCCTGTCCTTGTTGAAGGCCGGCTGCAACTTGATGTGTGGCACGCCAAGGATGGGGAAAAGCGCTGTAAACTTCGTGTTGCTGCAGAACGTGTCCAATTTCTTGAGAAAAAAGTAGGGGTCTGCCAAGATAAAATTGCTGAAATGGCTATGGCCAGTGAAGAAGATTAAATTCCTCTTGGATTTAATTCTCTCGATCGGTTAAAACCCACCCTTTATTATAAGAGGGAGTTTTGCAGCTCCCTCATAAGGGGGAGTGTTTTACCTTATGTGGCGCGATATAAAAAAAATCATTGAGTCCCATCAAACTTTTCTCATCACGACGCATGTGAATCCTGATGGAGATGGTATAGGTGCCGCGACCGCACTGATTGAGCTTTTGCTCCAAGCGGGCAAAAGCGTGCGGTTTGTCTGCGACAGTCCGATCCCTAGAAAGTTTTCCTTTCTTGACTATCACAGAACGTATGAAGTGTACGATCCATCAACTCCATATGATGACATTCAGGTCCTTATTGTCTTAGATACGCATAAAAAGGAACGCATCGGCCGTTTGGCACGCTTAATAGATAACCCTGGTGTTGTCACTTTATGTATCGATCATCATGAAGTAGCAGAGCCCTTTACCCCACATTTGGCCATAGACCCCAAGGCATGTTCTGTGGGGGCGATGGTGTACTATCTTTATAAAGACTGCGGTTTTGAATTAAATTTACGCGCAGCCATGGGGATCTATGCAAGCATTGTTTGTGATACAGGACGTTTTAGCTATTCATCGACCAGTCGCAAAGCGCACAAAATTGCAGAAGAATGTATTAAGATGGGGGTGGATCCGGATTTAATCCATACACGCCTATTTCAACATGTATCCCTGGATGAAATTAAAATCTTTGCAATGGCACTGCAACAGATGGAAACCTATCTGGATAACAAAGTGGTGTTTCAACAAATCAGCAAGAAGGATTGCTTGCATGCCGGGGCAAATACTTTCGATCTTGAACATAGTGACCTGGAATACATTCACGACTTCAATCACTTGATTGAGGAAGTCCAGTGTTTTGTGTTATTGCGGGAAGTGGAGTCCGATAAAATTCGCGTGTCGTTAAGGTCAAAAACAGACATTGATGTCAGTCACATCGTTCGTGAGCTTGGTGGAGGAGGCCATTCTAATGCGGCTGGCCTCACATGGCATGGTTCGATGGATGATATTAAGCAGCGTATTTTAGGATCCCTTCAGGAGCTTTTCGAAAAAGAAAAAATTACAGGATAAACAGTGTAGGGCAGGTAGCCTTCGGCAGGCGGGTTGTGCGTTAACTCGGAAATAATATAACAAGATAGTCGGGATGGGTATCCTGCTTATCGTACCCATCCTGCCTATCTTGTGATGGTATTTTTTTGACCGCAGATTCAGCTCGTGCAGGTGATCAAGCTGCCATAACTGTCAGGTTTGTTCGAGTTCCTGCCAGCGGTGGTATAGCCTCTCTAAGTCGGCTTTTGCTGATTCGATTTCCCGACATATTTGCTGTAGCTTTACCAAGTCTTGTTCTGCAGTGTTAGCGTGGACCACTGCCTCTAGTTTGGCTATTTTTTCTTCAAGGGCCAGAATTTTGGGTTCTAGGGAATCTAACTCTTTCTTTTCTTTGTAAGACAACTTTTGAGAAGGCTTAGGAGAAGGGGAAATATCTTGAGAGGTCGTAGCGCCAGATTTTTTTGATGGATTGGTAGCAAGGGTTTTATTGTATTGTTTAACATAATCATCCCACTGGTGGTAGTCAGCAAGAAGGGGAGGTTCACCTGGCAATCCAAGACCAACCACACAATTGGTGAGTCTATCCAAGAGCGCGCGATCATGCGAGATTAGAACGATGGCACCGGGAAATTCCTTGAGGCTCTCTTCCAGTGTTTCTAATGTGGGGATGTCCAGATCATTTGTTGGTTCATCAAGCAGCAACAGGTCTGCCGGTTGCAGCATCAGACGGGCGATGCCAATACGTGCCCGCTCGCCGCCAGAAAGTTGTCTTATAGGGAGATCCAACCGGTCGGGATAGAACAAGAAGCGCTTGCCCCAGGAATTCACGTGTATTGACTGACCGCGATAAGTTACCGTGTCGTTATTCGGCGACAATGCCTGGCGCAGGGTATCATTGGGATTAAGAGCTTGTCGGTGTTGGTCGAAATAGACAATTTTCAGGCCGTCAGCGCATTTTATTGTTCCTTGGTCTGGCGTGATCTCGCCGGCTAGCAGTCTTAAAAGGGTTGTTTTGCCGCTTCCATTTGGACCAATGATCCCTAAACGCATCCCTGGTGCCAACGTCAGGTTTAATCCGGAGATCAGTTGCCGTTCTCCCAGGGCTTTATAGAGATTTTTTACAGATAAGAGTTTGCGTGTCTGTCGATCCGTCGCTTCGAAATCAATTTTTGCCGATACCTGTTTATTACGGGAACGTACTTCTGAGAGTTCATCAATAAGGCGTCCGGCACTTTGGATTCGCGCCGTCGATTTTGTAGTGCGTGCTTTAGGTGACTGACGCAGCCAATGTACTTCACCACGTACTTTAGAGGCTAATCCACGTTCACATTGCTGTTGGTGCTCTAAAAATTCATCACGTCGTTCGACAAAATTGGAGTAATTGCCCTCGACAGATAAAATGCCTTCTCGATACATCGAGTTCAATTCGATGATTCGTGTGGCAACAGCGTCGAGGAAATAGCGGTCATGGCTTGTGATCACAAAGGCGATCCCTTCGTTCTTTAAAAATGACTCCAGCCAGAGGATACCTTCAAGGTCCAGGTGGTTCGTCGGTTCATCAAGAAATAGGATGTCCGGAGCTTTTACCAGCTCTTTGGCTATATCCAGCCGTTTCTTCCATCCGCCAGATAATGTGCTGGCAATTTGCGAAGTGTCTTTAAAACCAAGCTTTGAGAGTAAAATGCTGACTTGCGTCGATTTTTCATACTGGTGCAGTGCGTGGTCTGTGGATATTGCTTCAAGGACAACATCTTCAATGGTTTGATCTGAATACTCTGAGTTTTGGGGGACGTATCCGACACGCAACGATTTCCGGCATGCCACAGTGCCTCGATTGGGTGCGTCGATACCTGCTAAAATTTTGAGCAGTGTCGACTTCCCAGCCCCGTTGGGTCCGATCAATCCAATTTTATCCCCACGGAAAAATCCAAGGGAGATTCCGGAAAAGAGTTGTTTTGATCCGTATGATTTTGATAGAGAGTCGCAACTTAGTAAAAGTGTCATGATTCAACGATTGTACCACGTAACCAATAGAACGTAAAGAAGAACAGCAATATATACCCTTCCTAGCTCAAAATTAGAATGTGGACGGCGCCAAAGCCTCGGGGTTGAATCGATCGTAAGCCACCTCATA
>JBAWVE010000181.1:0-4466 GCA_037147435.1 Parachlamydiaceae bacterium | reverse complement strand
TTCGCGTTCAAAAATCAAGTAACTTAATATTCACAAAAAGAGGCTGTTAAAGAGTCATGAAACTTGGGCCTTGATCACCTTCACAGTGAAAAATTTCGGTCAGAATTTTGCAGAATGGCTGTATTTGTGTGTACCCTATGTTTCATTAGTGGATAAAAAAATGCACCTTAGAAAGTGTTTTGTTGTTTTTGACGGTGGAGTTTTTAGGTGGACGTTGATAATGAGCATGTTAGAAAAACGTGACAATGAACCATTGAGGAAATTCAAGTCTCATAGATTAAAGGCTTTACGGGAAATCCAACTGGATTTTCGCTCATAGTTTTTTCGTGTATTTAAATCATAATATTTGTTATTATTACATGTTGCATTGTATAATAACATTACAACTTGCGTGACTACTTAAGAATTGGAGAAAGCATGAATCCGTTATTTCATAGATTGGACCCTCGCACTTCTCCGCCTTCTCCTACACCTTCTGAAAACTCTCGTCCGCCATCACCTCCTTCGCCACCTGTCCGTGATCCGATTCCACCAGGAGGGGATCCAATTATGTTTAATGCCGCAATTGGTAGTGTCGGGAATGGTGCTGCTGCGGAAACACAAGCAAGCACGCAATCCTTTGCCAGGAAATGTTTCAATTTTTTGAGCAGCAAGTGTACTTCCGCTATATTCGCCACGGAGCAGTGTGTGGCTAGGACTATAGACAATCTTATATTTGATAAAACTGCGGTCGAGGCCCTTTCTAACCACTGTTCCGAACAACTTGAACAAATGTCACCAAATGGTGAACTTGTTACTTTTAACTCACTTATTTCCAGGATGGTGTCGACAGAAGTTGTTTCTTTCACTAATGGCCTCCCTGAAGGAATATATAAAGTTTATCTGCAGGAAGAGTGGTTAAAGGGCGCTCCTGCTCAAAGGCAGCATGGAATGATTGGGCCAATGCCATGGGTAAAAGGGTTCTTGGAGCGGCTTGTTTCGAGCCTCACTGCTGTCGCGACTGTTAATATTGCCAAGCAGGTTGAAAGCAAGGGCAAAAGCGCTAACCTCGTGAATATGGCGCCTTATGTCCTGGGTTTTTTTAAGGAAAAAATGGCCGCAGCTGAAAATGAAATTCAAGATGCAGAAAGCAAAATTAGCAAAGTGCAGACAGCGATCGGGAGATGTAAAGCCGATATCGTACTTTTCTCGGGAGATACTAGTAACCAATCTTACGTAACATGGACAGCAGAAGCAGAAGCTGATCTAAAAAAGTGGACGGCACAGTTGATAGTGGAGGAGGCAGAACTCAAAAACATTTTAGCACCCATTGTTGATCATTTGCTGTCTCTTGCGTTTCCCAATGGAGAATATGAGCTACCCTTAAGTGCGCTAGGAAGTCCCCTTCGTTCACTGATATGGTCGTCTTTGAGAAAACATCTGGTGGATAACGCGACTCCGTATATGCTTGCTTTGTATCGTGAGTATGCGATTCCAAAACACGCTTTGGAAAACTCCAGAAAGACGTTGCATCGAATTCTAGGTGCAGAGAACTCAGAAAAGGCGCGCGCAACAGCAAAAATGGTGGAATCCGTTTGCGGAATTGTTTCGAAAAAAATTACGACTTTAATTGAGGATAAGGCAAATCACGAGATTGAAAAAATTGTAGGGCAAAGTCCACTGTGGATTAAAAACCTTGAGTTGGATGTGTATATTGAGCAGGTCGTCAATTCATCCCTCATGTAGGGGAGTGTTCATTATTTAGAGAACATGGCTGCAGAAGGAATTCCGATGAATGACGTCAGACTTTCGTCTCTCCTGGAAAAACTTGCCGTCACAGCAAGAGATCACTTTATTGCACATGCTGAAGAGATTACGGCCGCTGCACAGAATCCAGACAAGGATCAACGCCAACTCCTCTTGCGCGCCGCTTTTGCTCCGATTTCCCCCCAACTAGTAGATCTCGTGCGTTCTCCAAGTGCTCGGGAACAATCCGGATTACCTGTGGCTATTCCATTTCATTCCTTTTTAGAGAAATACCTGGGCAAGCTTCAAGGGGAGATCATCCCGGATGTTTTAGTTGAAATGTACCTTGATACGACTGTGTGGACTCGTCAGATCCACGAAAAACAGGAGTCTATTCGGGAGAAAACCGGGACAAATTATATTCCGGAAAGCTGTCGCATCTTGGGCAAACTTGTAGCTGACATCATTCCGACATCCATGACGCTCAACCACCAGGAGGTCGTTTCAGGGATCTACGAGGCTACTCTGAAATACCTAAGAAAATCGGGTAAAACGGATGAACTTAGTGTTGAATCCTATCTCCGCCAGCATGCGAGCGAAATCCAGGGACGGCTTCACATGGACTTCCTTAGCTTTTTTGCTCCGGATAATGTAGGGGCTCCGTGTAATGAATTGCCCACAGCACAATTTATGGAAGCCGCTTTTCTCAAAATATTCGATGGATTGACAACAAGGATTGAGGAAAAGCAAAAAGATAAAAACTATTTAGTCAAATTAACGACCTCAATACTAGATCAAGTAGGTAAAAATTTCGAAGCATTGAATGAGGTCGCTGCTGAGGCAAAATCATCGATTCTTCACGACGGACTGCATGATCAATTCGTTAAAAAGCTGGAAGCCAAAGGGCTTCTGCACCCCGCGGTTGCGAAAAGTCCGGATGCGCTTGAGGCGCACAAAAAAATCAGGGACACAATTGCCCTTTTAGACTCCGAAAGAGAACTCTATGGAAAACTTACCAAGGAGCCGAAAAGGCTTGAATGCAATAGGAAATTGGAACAAGCCCAAAAAGATCTCGATATCATCAAAAAAGAGATCGATGAAGAAAATCGTCTTCATCCCGGTATTCAGTCAAGTCAACGGGTACTTGAGGCTCAGCGAAAACTCAAAAAAACAATTGGTGTTTTAGAGCTTGAGAGGCGCTTATATGACAAACTCAGAAGCGAACCGAACACTCAGGAATGCCAGAATAGAATAGAGCAGGCAAAAAAAGAGCTTAAAATCGCCACAGAAATTGAAAATAAAGAGACATTGTCTGCGTTTAAAGTTTTAACGAGGCGCATCCTTGAAATTGGGGGAATTAAATCAAAGAAAGATCTTCCTTTTCCCTCTCAGCTGCAGGAGGATTTATGGCCTTTACTGGTTGATGATTTTCTCCCACAAACGATCCAGTCGCTATTCTCTATATTGTCAGAGCCGCTTACGCGTGATAAAATGTTAATCGGCGGTTTGAAATCCCTGATTGAATCGCTGGACGCTAGCGAGGGTGACGATACGCAGAATACCACTGAAGCTCCAGAAGATCCTACTCAGCAGGCTAAAGCCCAGGTTAAACTGGGGGAAGCACGCCTTAAAAGAGGGGAAGCGTTAATTAAACAGGGCGGAGATAGCATTGCTCGCGGAGAGGTTCTTATTGCGGAAGGTAAGGAATTAATTAAGGAGGGAGAAGCAATCATTAGCACGCAGAGGTACCTCGACATCGCCTTAGGTAAATTTATTCAAGCAGCGGTACAGCTTGTACCGACGTCAGTCGTGAAAGCTGTTTTTGGAATAGATGCTCTTACGATCATGACAGCAGAATTGCTCGGAAAAAAAGTACGTCAGGGTTTGAATCGGCACACTACCCTGCAATGGGCAGATCAGGGAATGGCGTCCGCAATGCTTAATCTTCACCCAGGTAAATGGGAGACCGAGCAAGTTGATAATGACATGATTATTCCATCAGGTTTTTTTGACGGAGAGCCTTTAGTCGTCGTGGGTGCAGAAGAGGGGCCAAAGCTGGCTGAATTTCATGCTGAGCCTTTGGGAGAACTGAATTTCTCTTCCCCATATACGCAGGACGGTGTAGAGATTGCAGCACGACAAAAACTGGCTGATGAAAAAATCTCACACGAAGAGGCTAAGCGATTGTTAGTACAGGCAGGCAGAAGTGGTGTCTCTTTACTTATTTCAAGTTTTTTTAAGCTGCCTCTTCAATTGTTTGATTTTGTATGGAAACACACAGTGAACAGAGTTTTCGGGAAATATGCTGATAATGTGCGTAACTATTTCGTTGCACTTGGGAAAAAAACAGTGTTCAGAGTTATTGAGATGATTCTAAGCGTAGCCTCACTGCCAATTAGAAAAGCATTTTGGTTCTTCATCGACCTCTACATTGGACGTAAAACCAGGCACTTGCCAAAAGTTGCTCAAATTGACATCATAAAAAACATCATTTTTGTGGGCATCACCACGGTGTTGGATTCTCTGGAGGGCGACATCAAACCTGTAACGCTTTCACCAGCAGACCTGGCACAGGTTGAAAGGTTGGATACAAAAGAGCATATGGATGTCAACTGGTGGGCGCGGTGGTTTGAACGCTGGGCTGAAAAAGCGTATCCACAGGATTCCCCGCAAGCACCCCTACCAGAAGCACCTGAAGCACCACAAACCGCTCAGTAGACTTCGACTGGCTGAGATTATGT
>JBAWVE010000180.1:0-4490 GCA_037147435.1 Parachlamydiaceae bacterium | reverse complement strand
CATGCCGAAAAAAGGGCAAAAAAGACGGTTGAATCGTACCTGATGTTGTTTTGAGCAACCTTGGGATCATTTGATTTCCTCGAGATCATGTCTTCCGAGCCCCGGAGGGCCGACACAAAACCACAACCAAAAACATCTACAACATTTAATTAATAGTTGTGGGTGACTACAAGCCTGCCGATTCCGCCTATGCTGACGGTCCAGGCCTTGATTCCTCTTGCCTCCAATTCTTCTTCAGGTGTAAAATTGCGGAAAAGAGGTTTTACCATGGAAAAAAAAACTGGACGAAATGATCCCTGCCCCTGTGGCTCAGGGAAAAAATTTAAGAGCTGCTGTCTGGAGAAAATTGAAGCCAAAAAGCATCACAAACACAAGTTGACTGCCAAGTGGTTAAATCCTCCCCAGGTACCCAATTTGATGGAGCGCACATTTGGTCAGGCGATTACATCTGCGGCAAAAACGTTTATACCTATCAGTAATCAGCCAAATTCCCCAACTAAAAGTGAGTCAAGTGACGGCGGGTGATGCTGCACCCTATGATCTCGTCGTCATCGGCGGAGGGATCAATGGCGCCGCCATCGCACGCGATGCCGCAATGCGTGGGCTTTCCGTTGTCCTACTTGAAAAAGAGGACTTTGGTTATGGTGCCAGCACAAAAACATCAAAATTGGCACATGGTGGCATCCGTTACTTAGAGCAACTGCAATTTAGCCTTGTCAGGGAGTCACTGCGTGAAAGGGCTCTTCTGATGAAAAATGCCCCGCACCTCGTTCATCCTCTTCCATTTATTTACCCCGTTTACGACGCTGATGCCCGCCCCTTGTGGCAGATCCATTTAGGACTTTTTTTATACGACTTTTTGGGTGGGTGGGGCACTTTTCCGAGGCACCGCAAGCTTAGTGTTGAGGAAATTGTTAAGCAGTTTCCGGGAATCAGAAGTGAGGGTCTGCAGGGGGGCTGCCTCTACTATGACGCTCAAATGCTCGATCACAGAATTGTCATTGAGAATATCATTGCCGCGGAACGTTCCGGAGCCCTTATCCATAATTATGCGGAAGTTCTAGCAATTACCGTTTCGAAATTAAATGATCGCGTCAATGGGGTGCGTTTTTGCCACAGGGAAACAGGTCTGATAGAAACAATACCCTGCCGTAGTGTTGTCAACGCCACGGGGGCTTGGTCAGAGCAGTTGGCAGCAATGACCTTAGGGACTCTAAATAAGCGAACCTGTCATGTGGCTCCCACAAAAGGAGTGCATATGATCATTCCACAAGTCGCCGATGGAACTGCAATCGTGCTCCATACGCCACAAGATAAACGGGTGTTCTTTGTCATTCCTTGGGAAAAAAACAGCCTTGTCGGTACTACGGATACATTTTATGAGGGAAACCCTGATGCCGTTGCCGTCGAAAAAGTGGACTGCAACTATCTTCTGACAGCTGTGCAAGCCTATTTCCCCCAGCTTCAGCCAACGGTTTTAGCCTCTTTTGCCGGGCTGCGCCCGTTGGTGGCGCCTGTGAAGGGAAATGCGTCGCCATCTGACATCATTAGGGAGCACGTAGTTGAGACATCACCTGAGGGGATAACGACGATCCTAGGAGGCAAATTTACGACCCACCGATGTATCGCTGAAAGTGTTGTCGATAAGGTGGTCAACGATCTCAAGGTTAAAAAACAGTGTCGGCCATGTGAAACAGCGACTATTCCCTTACCTGGCGCTAATATGACAATTAAAAGTCAGTTGCAAGCTACCAATTTAGGTGCAGAAGTAGTCGAGCACCTGGTGAGCACTTATGGGGCGCTAAGTACACTTATCTTAGAGATCCTAGAAATCAATCCAACTGCGGCACACAGAATTTGCGATGGGCACCCCCATATTGTTGCCGAATTAATATATGTTGTTAAATACGAACATGTCAAAACAATTGGTGATTGGCTGCACCGCCGCACATCGATTGCAACGACGCCACCTTGCTGCGGCCAGAGATGTCTTGAAGCGACGGCCGATATACTGGCGATACTTCTGGGATGGTCACAGGAGCGCAAATCACATGAAATGACATTAAACCTACAAATGCCAGTTTAAGACGCATGGTTCAAATGAAGGTAACACTTTTGGATGGCAATGATCACCTGACCGAAAATCCTCTTTGTTCAGGTGATTATAGCTTTCTAAATCTTAGGAATAATTCGCTTGTACCTTGCTGCAGGGGTAAAGATTTTTGATTACTGTGTGCTACCCATTTTCGTTCTATTTAACCATGCCGAAAAATGAGCAAAAAAGAAAGGGACGTTTAAGCCCGTAGCTTTTTTCAGCCTTGTTATGTTACCTTCATTTGAACCATGCCAGTTTAAGACGCTAAATTGTCTTTTTTATGTTAAAGATTTATTTTAATTCATAGGTTCTGCTACGATTCAAAATATAGCAACAATCGCATCGATCTTGGATGCACTAGGAGTTAATGATGAGATTTATATGGAACTTTATCTTTTTTGGTATTCTATTTTATCTGATTTGGATGTTTTTCCCAGATGCTTTTCTGACAATGGTCGGCTGGGCAAACCATGTTGTTGTCTTTTTCAAAGAACTTTTGATGGGACTTTGGGATAAGTTTCAACATACAGTCCCGATGGCTCCGATAGCCCCTGCAGCGCCGGTAGCACCTACTCCCGCTTCTGCAGTTTTATTGCTGTCGTCCCTGTTTTACCGGGGGTAAAATGCACTCGGCGCGGACTCCCACCCTTTTCTTTACAGAACAGGGTGGAAAATCCACGCCGAGCTATTTGGAGAGGGAATGACAACCCCTCTCTGTAGTCTGAGAAAAGTCCGTCACTGTAAAAACAGTGACACTTCTCAGTCCTTTGTGTGTTTTATCCTGCTATTTTTCATGATGGCAGGACACACATTTCCCTACTGACACCAGCATAAGCACTCCTGCAACGAATGCAAAGAAGTGAGTGATGTCGTAAGTCCACACGGCAAAATGCACACCCACCCCTGTAAATATCAAGAACAGGGATAGGAACACAATGCCTACCACTTTAACAACGTCCATATAAACCTCCTATAGGAACGGGGCATGATGGATGCATCCCCAAGTTGATTATATAACAAATACTTTAAATTGTCAAGGTGCACAGTCCGAGGGCACAGTCCGGGGCACAGTCCGTTCTCAGTAGTTCCCATAAAAAGAAACGCTGCTCTGAATATTTTAACGCGAAGATCGCGAAGTAAGCGAAGATGACGCGAAGGTTTTTTGTTATGGAAAATCTTCGCGTCATCTTCGCCTACTTCGCGATCTTCGCGTTAAAAAAAATTATTTGCGGGAGCCGCTGGCTCGCTCTGTAGTTTTTTTGCGACCGTTAAAACGACCGTTAAGGAATCGACGCCCACCACTGGCATGTCTGTGAGCCGGTTGTAGCACTTCTAGTTTGGCACTGTTAGACATCGCACAGCCAGTATTACTATCCACCCACGTAAATATACAGGTATCTGATGCCGCGGTCATCGAGACAAAGCAAAACTTGCTCTCGTCGGATGCTATAGAAACACTTTCATCGTCGGTAATCTGCGTCGGTGGTGTACTCCATGTTTTCCCGTTATCCGTTGACAAACTAGCATATGCATTATGATCGCTGCCTATCCATGCGGCTATAAATCCGACCTCGCACGCGCTAATCGAAACGTCTGTTCCTGATTGTATTTCCGTGGCAATTTGTACTGGCATCGTCCAACTTCTTCCGCTACTGCTAGAAAAACTCGACTGGGCATTGCCGCTGCCATCCACCCATACCGCAATGAAATCATGTCCTATTCCAGAGGCCCAAACATCCGAAGAGGTTACTGTGCCTGTGATTTCTACAGGACTGTTCCATGCACCAAGTAAACCAATAGCGACCAATCCAGGTGCTTCTTCGCCATACCTTATCATATAGGGATCTATAACATCGCCGGAGTCCGAAACTGGGATGTTTGTGCTTAGTAAGATAGGGACACCTTCTTTACCTACCAAAGATAAAATACCAGTGCATAGGACAATAGAAAGTGTAGTAAATATTTTATGCATATAAAAAAACCTTAAGGGTTATCAATGTACTATCGCCAGGGGGTTCTCTTGTAAGTCCTTAAAGAGTTAATGTGTTGCTGCCTTGCAGTGCTGCAAGCCGAAAGGCAGCAACGCATTAACTCTTTGAGAAATTCTGGGCAGCGGGACATCTGCTCAACAAGTCGCCGGCCGATAACGTTTTCTGAATAGCTCGGCAAGATCTGGCGGATCCCCACGGAACTATTTCTGCACAAGAATAACCAACACCTTCATGGAGGGGGACTCGCGAACTTCGGGTGAAAATGTAGAGAGGATACCTTCTAGATTCATCCCTGCGTATATTGTACGATTTGGATCTTCTAGGCAATTCAAATTTTATACATTTTTATGGCATGGTTTAAATGAAGGTAACACTTTTGATGGCCATGATCACCTGAACGAAGA
>JBAWVE010000179.1:0-4493 GCA_037147435.1 Parachlamydiaceae bacterium | reverse complement strand
CTTCGTTCAGGTGATCATGGCCATCTAAAAGTGTTACCTTCATTTGAACCATGCCGATTTTTCCAGGCCTCTTAGGTTTTATCCCAGGCAAGTTTCAGTTCAGAGGCGAAGGTCACGACTTTGCGAAAGCAGATATCCGCGGTAGAGATCATCTCTTTTCCGCCATTTTTAGCCAGCCACAGCCCTGTGATGACACCGACAATCGGAACAAATACGAAGTTATGATGTTCAATGTGTGCCATTAGGACACCAACACTAGCGGCTAATTCTAAAGAGCGCGGGAGTTTTACACCTGTTAAGCGTTCCAGAAAACTGCTTCCGCAAGCGCTGTGATCGCCATGGGACACTACAGATGGTTGATCAAGCGCCGTATGATTATACAAGCTTCTGCCACAGTGGATGGCGAATCCGACAGCTACAGACCCTGCAAACAGCAATGGGGATGTCATGACAGAAAAAATTGCAATCGCAACAAAAGCTATTTTTTCCAGTAATTTTTCACCTTGAAATCTTGTGGATAACCCGTGCACATGCCCATGCGTGCACACACGTTCAGGTGGAAGTACAGCTGGATCAGATGTTGGAGAGACAGAAGACATATAAATAACCGCCTTTATGAATTTAAATTAAAATTAACTCAGTATCTAAGTGTTTATTGGGGAATGGTTTTGAGTAATTGGATGATCTCCTGGCGATCAAATTTCTTGATGGTTTGATGGTCGTCAACACTCACAACATCGTCCATCAACCGCCCTTTTTTCGAAATCAGGAAATCGATGTGTTCTTCAATCGTTCCTTTCGTCATCAGCTTAAAGACTTGCACACCTCGGGTTTGACCAATGCGGTGCACTCGATCTGTTGCCTGATTCTCTCTTGCCGCATTCCACCATCTATCGTAATGAATCACAACAGAACCGGCTGTCAAGTCAACACCCAACCCTGCGGCTTGCAGTGAAGCAACAAAGACTTCACACTCGGGATTATTATTAAATCGCTGCAATTCTTCCCCACGATTGACAGTGGCCCCACGAATTGAGGCAAAACCAATGCCATGCTCTTCCAAATAGTCGACAATAATATCCAACATCGACAGGTAGTGGGAAAATACTACCACTTTTTGGCGACTCTCCCTAGCTTCTTCCAACAATTCCAGGAAAAGATCCCATTTGCCAGACTGATACTGCTTGTATTCACTAGCTTTCTTCAGATAGGCCGCTGGGTGATTGCATATTTGCTTAAGGTGGGAAAATAGGGTAAATATATGCATATAGGGAATGGGCGTGTTTTGATCGCTTAAATCCTCTATTAACTTATCACGCGATGCTGTCAGCACATTAACATAGAGCTCCCGCTGATCGGGAAGCATATCGCAGTGGGCAAGCTCCTCGATTTTCTCTGGAAGGTCAAGCAAGACGTCTTCCTTCTTTCTCCGAAGGACAAACGGCTTCACAAGGTTAGCCAAAGCTTTTTTCCTATCGCTGCTTTCCTCTTTCTCTATCGGTCGCACAAAATGCTCACGATAATCATTTTCAGAGGGCATGTAAGCAGGCAAAACAATATCAAATAATGCTTTAAGCTCTCGCAATCTGTTCTCTATTGGCGTCCCAGTCATCCCCAACCGCATCCGCGCTGTCACTTTCAAAAGAGCACCGTATATCCGGCTTGTCTGATTTTTGGCGATCTGTAATTCGTCAAAAATAGCCACTTCAAAAGGAATGTCCCCTAACTCCTCAGCCTGATTGCGCCAGATGCCATAAGACGTCAATAACACATCGTAATCATCATCAATAGTCTTCATGACGCGATTGGCACCATGGAAAGTCCATACCTTAAATCCCGGAAGAAAAAGCGCTATTTTCTCCTGCCAATGGTAAATTACCGACGTGGGGCACACCACCAAAAAACGCCGTTTGACCGAACTTTTCTTTTCGTGCCAGTGATTCATTACAGCCGCAAGCAGGGCCATCGCCTGGTGTGTCTTTCCCAATCCCATGTCATCGCAAAGCAGACCCGAGAGACCATGGTGATATAAAAACCACAACCACTGCACACCGATCTGTTGATATGTACGCAAATTGCTTGTCAACCCCTTGAGATCGGGCGATTTCGGAGTTTTAAACTCCTTGAGATCCTTTAAAACTTTTCTGGAATGTTTGCGGGAAGCTCCTTCTCCTGGAAGGATATCGATTTCTTCAAGGGCATTTAAACGAAGCATCTCCAGGGACGTCAAAGAAAGTGTATTGCTTAATTTATCTATTTTTTTCTTACTTATATGCTTGAGCCATCCGAATCGGCTGTCGGACAGGTCAAACAGTCCTTCATCGGACATAACAAAGCGCTGATTCTTTTGCAAAGCCCACCATAGGGAGCTTAACGAGAGTTTACCTAAGGGGGTTTGATACTCCAGTTTGACGGAAAAGTCGCAATGCCCCTCACTCTCTTTAATTTCTACCTGATCGGCAACAAGGGAGAACTGCGAAACTTTTTTCAATCGGGAATCGACAGTCCCTATATAAGGCTTCAGACGATCCATTTCCTGGGTGATGAAGGGGATTAAAGCCTCCCCTTCAACGATCATCTCTTGCCTATATTTCTCAGGAAGTCGATCGGTATACGAGAGCGGACAAAATCCCTCTCCCTCCACATAAGAATATTCATCAAAAATGCGCACGTTCTCTTTGCTGTAGCGCGCGAAGAACTCATATTCTGGTGTGACGCCAATTTTGCCCTGGGAGATCATATGAATGGTTAATTTTACTTTTTCTATGGGAGTTTCATTGCTGAAAAAGCCTTTAACAAGATGGAGTTCATCCAGATTGCTGCTGATAAAGAATGGAATTTGATCTGCCGGGACAGTCGCACCTGCACGAATGGACGTATTTGATTGCAAACCTATTTTGCAGAAAAACCCCTGTCCGAAGATATACACCAGATTACCGAAATCTTTCGTCGTACCTACTTCGCCCTGATAGGATAAATTTCGGGAGAATACCAAGTAGTTATCATCTGTGACACGATAATTCAGATCTGAGCTCAAAGGGTTGAGGTGAGTATGAAAGCCCTCTTGTGTATTAAACCAAATGCGATGGCTACTAACAAAATCGGCCACATTTTTTTCTTCTATGACTGTTTCAATCTCATCAAAGTAGCGCCCTTCCCATTGATAAAATCCTTTTCCATTGACGAATACCCACGTTCCAAACTCCTGCGACCCTTCAGCTGAAAGGTCCCCGGGAGTAAATAAATACGTCTGGATGTGCAAATTCCACTGATTATCGAATGAGATGGCATAAGATACGGACACAGGAACTTCGCGAATGGCAACACCCGACACTAATTTTTTCAATGTGGAGGAATGTTCATTCAACATTTTTTCAACATCGCTCAAATTTTTCGAGTCTTTCAGGAAGCAAGGCTCCCTAGAATAAAAGCCCTCTTCAGGAATGTATGTCCACTGGCCAAAATCAATGCCTTTTGGATGCTTATGGTGATGACTGAAATCTTTATCCCGTTTTTTGATGTCCACAACAAAGCATTTATTCACTTTATCGTATTTAACTTTTTCTATTCCCTCCGTAGACTCGGTTCGCACAATCAATGGACACTCTACGGTTCCCAATGAGGGGATGATTTCGGGCAACCACTCTTCCAGCAACACCCAGCCTAATTCTAGTCCAGTGAATGAAACAGAAATACCATTAGGAATTTTTTTTGGAGAGTAGCTGATCTCAATCTTATAAGGCGCAGCTTCTTCCTGCAAGGCAAGCAACCACTTGGCTAGATCGCTCCAAAATGACAGCTCATATGCCAGCTGCGGTGTCGGCTTTCCTTTCTGCCATAAAAACAACTCTTCTTCAGAAAGGTTGGAAAATTTTAGTGAAGTTTCCTCGGTTTCCTCGCGTCTCTCCAACAACAAATGTTCAAGATGGTGCAAGGCATCTGGAGTCGTCCCTTGAATCGAAAAAATCACTTTACTACGGTCTCCACGGCAGACGTACCGACCTTCCTTAGTAGCCCGCAGCTGGTCTGACTTGTTTCCCATATAGTCGGAACAGCAACGGCATAGAGTGCTCCATAACGACTGTTCAAACCGCTGATGAAGGGGGAGGGGGTGATTTCCATAAATATGTAAAAAAGCCGCGGCCTGATGCACGCAGGGGTGCCCATTTTCGCTGTGCGAACAAGAACAAAAACTGTCCTTTAATCGACCTTGTCCATCGATTTGTAGAAAGGCCCACTCTTCTTTGTTTGAATGGGGATCGACAACCAAGACCTGGTAGGTACCGCTGGAAAACTCAATATCTCGAGCACGTCCGGCAGCTAAGCACTCTCTAGCTTCTTTCTGAAATTTTTTAAGAACGGGTGGTAAAATGATCATAGTGGACAGGATAATACCAGATTCCGGATATCTTGTGGGAAAAAATAAAAAATACTAAAATTTGGCATGGTTCAAAATGGAACTAAAATGGGTAGCACAAAGTAATCAAAAATCT
>JBAWVE010000178.1:0-4613 GCA_037147435.1 Parachlamydiaceae bacterium | reverse complement strand
CTGCATAAATATAAACCCTATGATCGCAAAATCCAACCGGATTTTGCGATCATAGATGGAATCAGTAGAAGTTGAGACTTTTACAACAGTTCCTGGATCAGTACTTAATGTTGTATATACAAAATCACTATTTGTTGTACTAGCTACACCAGCGGGATTTGTACCACCAATAGGAATATTTGTGACTTCTTTCGTAGTTGTGTTTATTTTTGATATAGAATTGCCATAATAATTGGCAACATAGACAAAATCACCATTAGGTGTTGCTGTCATTTCAGAAGGACCTTCTTGAACAGTTATGGGGGATCCAGCTACGGTATTGGTAGATGCGTCGATGACTGAGACTGTAGCATTACCATTATTTGAAACATAAACAAATTTTCCATTCGGTGTTACTGTAACGCCATTGGGTTGATTAAAATCGGCATTTGAGATGGTGGTCGTCACCAGGTTGGTGGAAGTATCAATCACTGAAACCGTACCTTCATCACCATTTGGTACGTAGGCATAATCGACTGCGTGTAACCCTAGAAAGGAAAGAGGGCACAGGAAAAACATCAAAAAATATGAGCGCATTTTAATACCTCTTGTTAAAAAACTTCAATTTAATCATTTTAAAATATTTGTAAAGACAAATCTTATTTTGAATGCTTGCACTGAAAAGGGCCGGGCCTAGGGCTCAGAGGACATCCTCTCAAGGAAATTAAATCGCACCCTTGTTTCTTTGTAATTTTGGGATCATTCCACTTCTTGAACGAATTTTCTTTGTACATAGAGATAAACCTCTCATATAGTATCATGAGACCAGATTTCAATCTTTTTCAATCTCTCCGAGATCATGTCCTCTGGGGCTACATTTCGAAAGAGACCAGCTGCACTCAGGCACAGGCACCTTATGATCTAAATCAGGATGTTGTCTGCGGAAACCTGCGGGGAGTCGTCGAGTACAACAGCGCGTTCGATGACGTTGGATAGCTCGCGCACATTTCCTGGCCACGAATAAGCTAAGAGCTTTTTCCGCGCTTCGGCGGTTAATTTTTTTTGCTTGCGGTGGTTTTCAAGAGCTGTTTTTTCAAGGAAATACTCGGCGAGAGGGATAACATCTTCTTTCCGTTCTCGCAACGGCGGAATATGCAGGGGAACGACATCAAGACGATAATATAGGTCCTCGCGAATCAGTTTTTTTGCAATAGCTTCTTTCATATTCTGGTTAGATGTGGAAATTAGTCGAACATCAACTTTTATTGGCTTGGATCCGCCTACACGCTCAAATTCCTGCTCCTGAGTAACTCTTAGCAACTTGGCTTGCAGCGACGCCGGGGTTTCTGTGATCTCATCCAGAAGCAATGTCCCTCCATTGGCAAGTTCGAAGCGGCCTAACCGGCGGGCATTTGCTCCTGTAAATGATCCTTTTTCATGCCCGAAAAATTCCGATTCGATCAATGTCTCGGGAACGGCAGCACAATTGACTTTGATGAAGGGGTTATTGGCTCTGGGTGAACTAGAATGAATGGCCTGCGCCACTACTTCTTTTCCTGTTCCTGATTCTCCATGAATGAAAATACTTGCATTACTCTTAGCGACTTGTGCGGCTTGTTCGAAGATCTTTTTCATTGAGGGGCTTTCACAAATAATACTTCGGGGTGAGCGGCCTCCTCCGGTAGAGAGTTGTTGCCTGAGGTATTGATTTTCATGCAAGAGCGCAAGGTGTTCTTTTGCTTTTTCTATGAGGGCTTCGATGGTATCAGGCGAAAATGGTTTAATCAGGTAGTTGAAGGCTCCTAAACGCATCGCATCGACAGCATTCTCAATGCTTCCAAATGCTGTGATGATGACGACGATGGTATTAGGTGAGATTTCTTTAGCTTTCCTCAGTACATCAATCCCTGTGAGATTGGGCAGTTTCATATCCGTGATCACCATGTCAAAAGTGGTCTCTTTCATCAGATTAATGGCCTTGGTGCCATTTTCAGCGGTGACCACCTCGAAGTTCTTTCGGCGGAGTGTTTCGGCAAGAAAGTTGCGAACGAGGAGTTCATCGTCAACAACAAGAATTTTTTCTATAGTCATTGTGTCCTTAGGGATTGGAAAACATAAGTTAAACGATTAGGCCGCGTAAAAGCCCCGGGGTTGAACGATCTAAAGTGACTCCATAGTATCACATGGGGTCACTTTCAATCGTTCAACCTCGGGATCTTTTACGCAGTCTAATCATTTAACTTATTTCTTTCCAGTCCCTTAATTAGTAGAGCCTTTTGCTAGTAGGCCGCCCAATAAGTTCTGATACCCTGCGGCTGCGTGAAAGCCCCGGGGTTCGAGGATTGTAAATGGGTTTGTATTGCCTCATACTAAACCATTTACAATCTTCGAACCGCGGGAGCTTTGACGCAGTCGCAGGGTGTCAAGACTTATTGGGCGGCCTACTAGTACTGTAAAACTTTTGATTTATAGTACTAGTGGCTCAATGTTGTGAGATGTTTTTGGCAATTTAATGACAAAAGTCGTGCCCTTTCCTTCCGTGGATGTGACATCAATGGTTCCACCGTGGGCCTGGACAACTTTTTGCGTTTCCACAAGGCCCAAGCCGTTGCCTTCCGGTTTTGTTGTGAAGAACAAGGTGTACAGTTTACTGATGTTTTCTTCGGAAATTCCTGTGCCTGTGTCCGAGACAGACAGAATGATATGCTTCGGGCTCTCGCGTATGGTAATCAGGATTTCCCCTCCCTCTGGCATGGCTTGAATGGCATTGACAAGGACGTTAAGTAATGCCGCTTTGAACAATGCAGAATCAAGGGAAATAAGAATTCTTTTAGAGGAAGAATCTACAGTAATAGAAATACCGTTAGGATGTGCTGCTGTATTCGGATCGGCTAGAACGTGCTGTTTGATGTCCTGGATCAATCCAACCAGGTCAATGCGTTCCATGAGAACTTGCACAGGACGGGAAAATGATAATACCTGGCTGACAAGGGCGTTTAGATTGTCCGTTCCTTCAACAATATAACCCGCCATCTGCTGTAAATGGGGATGCTCTGCAAGATCCCTCTTAAGCAATGCAGCGAACCCTTTAATCCCTCCCAATGGATTGCGTATTTCATGAGCCACCTGGGCAGCCATTTCTCCAAGCATCTTCATTCTATCGGCTCTTAAAGCCTGGATTTGTAAGTGCCGCATTTCAGTGATATCGCGGATCATGACAATCAGTCCTTGTTGCCGGTAGCGCGACTCCTTTTCTTTTTCGGCAGTATTTTTGAGTGCAAATGCCGTGACAACCTCAAGTTCGCTGTGGAGGTTCTTGGGGTTTGTATAACTGATAGAATAATTGGCTGTGGTCTCTTGCTTCTCAAGTGCTGAACTCATGGAGAAACCAAAAACATCGTCTTTAAAAATATCCACAAATCGATGAAATACCGCCTTTCTACTGGAAATCCCAAGGATTGTCTCGGCGGCTCTATTATATGTCGTAATCATTCCGTCGAGGTCAATGAAAAGGATCCCTTGTGCTATATTATCGAGGATACTTCTCAAATAATCTGTCATGACATCGAGTTCGGCAACCTTCGTCTGCAGTTTATGGTTGGCTTCCTGAAGCTCCAAATTTAAAGACTCAAATTGCTCATTGAGATTATCATAGGCGTTTTCAAGGCGAACGGTCTCCTGAGAAAAAATCTCAAAAGCTTTAGTCAGAGAGTCAATTTTTTTTGGGCCGGATGACAAGATCAAGGCATCATTAGCGGCTCGTTGGAGTTCCTTCATATTAACCCGTGTGTTATAAGGGAGCTTATGTATGAATTTTTTTTTAAGCAAGGATAAAAAACAACGTTGGTATTCACTGAAATTGTCGTTTTTTTGCAAAATGTGTATTTTTGTGATTGCGGAAAAAAAGTCAGTGTGTAATAATCCCCACTTTAAATTGAGTAAATTCCTCAACAGGAGAAAAAATGTCTCGTTACACTGGAAGTAAAAACCGCATCGCCCGTCGTTTCGGCACGAATATTTTTGGGCGTGCACGCAATCCGCTACTGCATAAACCAAATCCACCAGGCGTACACGGCGCTCGTCGTCGCAAGAAGTCTGACTACGGCTTGCAGCTGGAAGAAAAACAAAAACTCAAAGCCGTTTATGGCATGTTGAGTGAAAAGCAGCTTGTAGGCTACTTTAGAAAGGCTTTGAAACAGCCGGGTAATACAGCACAACATTTTGCTGAATTGTTGGAGTGCCGTCTAGATAACGTCGTTTATCGATTGAAGTTTGCTAAGACAATCTTCGGGGCTCACCAACTTGTATCTCATGGACATATCCTCGTTAACGGCAAAAAAGTTGACAGACGTTCCTTCATCGTTGTACCGGGCATGGTTATTTCCATTAAGGAAAAATCCCGCACAATGAAAGCTATTGTCGAATCACTTGATAGCCCAACTCACACTATTCCAGAATATTTCACGCAAAATCGTGATCAATTCTCAGGTCAGCTCGTTGCAATGCCTATGCAAGAACAGATGCCGTGGCCGATCGAAATCAAATTGTCTGAAATTTGCGACTTCCTAGCTCACACGACCTAATTGATTTTTATTTTTCATTAGACTGTATAGCCGGCCGACTTATTTTTAAGT
>JBAWVE010000177.1:0-4663 GCA_037147435.1 Parachlamydiaceae bacterium | reverse complement strand
CTTTTCCAGCTCTTTTACAAGGGATGCTTCAGTAAAGCGTGGCGGCGGGCGGGTAAAAGCTTGCTCACTAGTGACGTCAAGGAGGTTTAGCTCCATCCCTTCTTCAAGCTGGGGTAATATCCTGTTTTCATCATTCTTCTCATCGTCGTCCACACGTTCTTCGTAAGCCGCAAGAAATCCGGCAAACTTCATTTGTGATCCTGTAGCACGGACGACGATATCGTGATCACCACCGGTAATATCAGCGGCAACAGTATCGTAGACGGCAGGGACCATTTGGGAAGCGATGAAACGGCGCCAGACCAATTGATAAAGGAGAAACTGTTCTTTCGTGAGGAATTGTTGGATAGCCTCTGGGGAATGTTCCAGGTTGGCAGGACGGATGGCTTCGTGGGCATCCTGCGCAGTTTTCTGGGTCGCATAAATTTTTGGTTGGGCTGGAATATAATCGGGACCATAAGTTTTGACGATGTACTGACGCGCTTCCTCAATCGCCTCTGGGACGACGCGAACTGAGTCGGTACGCATGTAGGTAATCAACCCTTCAGGGCCATCATTGCCCAGGTCAACTCCTTCATAAAGAGTTTGCGCAACGCCCATTGTCTTTGATGATGAGAATCCATGATGCCGGCTCGCTTCCTGTTGCAATGTTGACGTGATAAAGGGGGGAACAGGATTGCGTCGTTTTTCTTTCCGTTCGACAGAGAGGACTCGATAAGGCGTTTTTTTCATCTGCTCAACGACTTGATCGGCAGTCTGTTTATTGCCAATGATCGTTGTGTCTTTACCTTCGGTTTGCTCTTTTTCTATCCGTTTCCCTGCGACGGTATACAATCCAGCGGGAAAGGATTTTTCTTCATTTAGAGTTTTGAGAACCGCGTGAAGGTTCCAATACTCGACAGGTTTGAAGGCTTCGATCTCTTTCTCTCTGTCAACGACGAGTTTTAATGCGACGGATTGCACGCGCCCGGCGGAGACGGATCCGGCCTTTCCGCGCTGAATGCGCCGATTAAGGATAGGGGAAATTTTATAACCAACCATGCGGTCGAGCAGGCGTCTTGCCTGTTGGGCATTAACTAATGCGGTGTCAATAGAGTGAGGCTCTTGCAAAGCCTTTAGAACAGCATCTTTGGTGATTGAGTTAAAAGCGACACGCTTGATATTTGTCTTAGGTGGAAGGATCTCGCTGATGTGCCATGCGATGGCCTCTCCCTCGCGGTCAGGGTCAGGTGACAGGTACACGGTGTCGCACTCTTTAGCAGCGCTTATTAGACGGGCGATGACCTGCTCTTTATCCGGCATGACAACATACTTCGGTGTAAAGTCATGCTCGACGTCGATACCAAATTCTTTTTCAGGAAGGTCTCGAATGTGACCAATAGAAGATTCAATCAGGAATTCAGGCCCAAGGAACTTCTTCAGCGTTTTGATTTTGGCTGGTGACTCGACGATGATTAATGATTTACCCATGAATTAACTCTCCAAACTCAATGATGACTCTTTATATTGCTTCCTGCAGATATTTTTTTATAAATTTTCCCCGGAAACTCCTTGACGACTTTTTTAAGGACCAATCCCATTAAAAGGGCCTGGGTCTGGTGGATCGGAAGATTAACTAATGAAGATATAAAGTCTATACCAATTTCTTCGGAAGGCATTACTTTTAGCAGTCTTTGCTCTTGATTGTCAAGGTAAAAACGTTGTGTATCAAAACTTTGTGGCTTTAATGCAGGGAAAAAATCATCAAAATGGGAAATAATATCTGTTGCACTTTCCACAAGTTGCGCTCTGCCATTTTTGATGAGGGCATGGTTTCCCCTGAAATTTTCGCTGTCGGCTCGACCAGGAAGAGCAAATAATTTTCTTTTCTGATTAAAGGCCTTTTCCATCGTGATCATGGCTCCGCTTTTAATCGGAGCTTCTATCAATAAAGTGGCTAGTGACATTCCGCTAACAATCCGATTCCGCTGTGGAAAATTCTGGCGGTCGGGAGGGGTGATCATCGGAAATTCGCTGATCAGGGCTCCACTTACAGAAATAATGCGCGCAAGATCTTTATTTTCTTTGGGATAAATATCTGCCAACCCTGACCCAATCACAGCAATTGTCCGGCCTTTCTCTAATGCACCATGGTGTGCTGCTGTATCGACACCGCGAGCAAGCCCGCTAATGACAGTAAATCCATTCGCAGCGAGTTCCCTGCTGATCGTTGCGGCCATTTCATTGCCATAGATCCCTGAGTAGCGTGTGCCCACGACGGCGATGCTGTGGGCATCCTGCGGTTTCAGTGTGCCTTGGACATAGAGCAAGGCGGGATGGTCATGCGTTTCAAGTAGGGATTTCGGAAACAAAGGGTGGGTATAGGGGATCAATTGTACGCCGGCTTGAGAGGCCAGCGCCAGGTCGCGCTGCCAGGTTGTATTGTCCTGCCACGAGCTCCATGAATCAGCTAGCTTGTCACATCCAAGTATCCCTCGAATATCTCCTGGCGCAGCATGCAGCGCATCGGTGGCTGAGCCAATTTGTTGGACCAGCTGTCTAATTTTAATCGCTCCCAGGCCCGGGATGGATGTCAGCACTGCAAAAGCTTCGTGTTCATTCATGATTTATTATTTTTTGGAGTTGATCAAGGCACAGTTTTTGTCAGTAAAAAAAAGAAGCGACCACCCGAGGGTGGTCGCTTCAGCTATCGCTACGTAGTTCTTTCTTTTAGAAAGAAACGGTAATTCTCCCAACCACGTGGACGACATCGCTGGATGTCATCGCTAGGGGAGTTTTTGTGTAATGCGCGCCGACGATGACCTTCAATTCCGGTTCGAAATTGTTGTCATAAAGGGAGTTGTTATCAAATCCCTTTAGTGAATCGTCTAGTGCGAGTGCGTAGTGCATATGACCCACAATATATTCTCCACCTGCCCTTAACAAGGCAGTTAGTAGAACGCCTGAAGTGTGTTCTCCGCGATCCATGAAGGCAGTCTTTCAAATTAAAGCCTTTAGAGAAACACAAAGTTATTACACCTCATTACGTTCTTTTAATTTTTTTATCCTGTTTCACATTTATATTATGTTCATAAAGAACAATGCTGAAACAGGGCTTAATTTCATTTCTATAATAAAAAAACATTCCCAAATGTTTGTGGTGTCGAGCTTATTGTATAGACTTACGCCACCTCCCTTTGCGCTCATAGTGTCCACGGTCTTTGGGGGTCATCCGCAGTATCCCGCGGATGAAACAGTCTCGTTTTATTTAAGAGACTGGGGATAACTTATCTAACCCTTCACGCAATCGTGAAGATAGTTTAGATATAATTACCCCGGGCATGAGAAAAAAATCTCACACCTTATTTCAAATAAATAGCAACCTGCAACAATATATACAAGTTTAATTATTCTGTAATAGCTTTTCCCGATGCGCGATATAGTCCGGAATAGATGTCGCACCGACAGCTAAACGTTGTATCACTGCGCGAAAAGCTTGAGGATCAACGTTCGCAGACGGACCGGAGACTGCCTCAAGTCTTGCATATTGTTTCCAGTGGTGCCATGTTGCTAATTCACCTTTAGTGTCGCCTGTTTGTTGTTGTAGCATAGCAATACGCAACAGGTTAAGTGCAAAGAGCTCGGCGCCAAAACCTCGTTCAGCCTCATTGACCTGACTTGCGATAGCCTCAGTCATGGTAATTTGAAGAGCTTGGGCTTTGTCGAGTGCCTCGCGATAATGATGCTCACTGATCATCAGTGTCGTTGATGCAAATTCGGCATATAACGGCAGGGCATCGGATTGGGTTCTAGAGAGTGTAGCGGTAATATAGGGCTTTGCGTCTGCCACCAGGTCTCGATTGAGAAAGGTTTGCGCCAGCGTGCCGTCATAGGCAGCATGAAGTTCGGGATGGGTTGACATCAGGCTTTTTAGGCGGCTGTATGCCTCGTTTTTAGTCGATGCGTCTTCGGTGCCTGTCGCCTGCACAAAAACAGTAAAATCTTGAGCTGCCTGTACATAATCTTCTTCGGATTTAGTCATCAAAGTGTTGCTGAGATAATAAACGACTGCGAGGACAATCAACAGAGCGGACAAACCATAAATAATGTTTTTTCCGTGAAGTGCCAGCCAGTCGGTAAAGCGCCCCTCGTCCATATAGTCTAGAAGGGAAAGCTTAGATTCGTGTGACGCTGATTTTTGGGATGTTGAACTTGACATAGTTGACTTTTTGTGTGGCTTTAAGTGTTAAAAACGGTTACGATAAGCTTCCTGTAACGACAGGCTTGCCCGGGTTCTCAAAACACGTACTGAATATCATAAATCAAAAAACATTATTGTAAAGCTAAAATATGAGTATAGTCGCAAAAAATGAAGTTAGAGAAACTCCTAAAGAGGAAGTTAGGGAAGTACCCATAGAAAAAATCATTGTGAACCCTTTCCAGCCCAGACGCCACTTCGCTCAAAATGAGCTGGAAGAGTTGGCCCAGTCGCTCAAAACTGTAGGCATGATCCATCCACCTCTTGTACGCCCACTCCCTGACGGAATTTACGAACTTGTCTCCGGAGAACGCCGTTTTCGTGCAGCTCAGTTGGCAGGGATGCAGACGATTGCTGTGCTGGTGCGCGAAGGCAGCAACGAGCTGTCGGCACAGGCCGCACTCATCGAAAATGTGCAGCGTGTGG
>JBAWVE010000176.1:0-4717 GCA_037147435.1 Parachlamydiaceae bacterium | reverse complement strand
TTTTTCTAAACAAACGTCGCGACCGCATGAAAGTACTTTACTGGGATGGAGACGGCTTGGCTATTTGGGCAGGGCTCTTGGTGTCAACCCAAGAGACTACCTTGAAGATGTAATGCGTAGGCTAATGAGCCATAGCGCTGACAAGATTGACGAACTGCTCCCTGACAATTGGGCAGCAGCACAAAAAAATCTCTCCAAATAAATAATCGGTCTATCCCTACAGTTTAATTGATAACAAATCCCTGTCACCGTATTCACGGTTCTATTTTTGGGTGGAATTGACCACAGGCTGACGCCCAATGTCAAATCCAACTAAAAGGAAAGCCGTGAAAACAGTAATGCACCTACTTTGCCATCCCGGGACATATGGGCTCATTTGACGCTTACTACTTTAGAACAAATACAAAAGTTGAATACAGATATCTCTAACCTAGAGATTACAGATACAGCCTTTCAGAAGTATACCCGTTATGGGATGAGTCTCTTAAGTCATTTACCCGAGCATTTTCAAGAAGCCAATTTAGAGATTCGCAGAAAACTACTCGGTTCGATTTTTCCCTTAAAACTGATCTTTGATACTGGAACATATCGAACCGCCATTCTCAATCCAGCATTAGCGATTATCTTACAGAAAACCAATGGGTTACAAAAAGAAAAAACCGGAAACATTGTCATTTCTGAAAATGTCTCCGGGGATGTGCCGATGACCGGACTCGAACCAGCACCTCGTTGCCAAGAGTAGATTTTGAGTCTACCGCGTCTACCAATTTCGCCACATCGGCATGTGAGAAAATGAGAGTATAATCAAGAGAGTGCTATAGCGCAACAAAATTCGTTACAAATGTGTCATCACGCTTTAGCAATGGCGATAGTGGCAGCTTCTCCATTAAGGTCCCAAGCCGTGCCTTCGCAAGGACAGAACTCGACAGATAACGCCAGAACCTCTTTATTGATCATTTCTCCAAAACCATCAAAACAGTGCTTCAAACGATCAGAGGATTGAATTTTAACATGAATTCTATCCGTCACTGCAAGGCCGGCATCGCGCCGCATTGTATTGATTTTATTGATTACTTCGCGCGCGAGCCCTTCAATCAAAAGATCTCCCGTAAGCGCGGTGTCAAGGGCAATTGTGATCATTCCTTCATTTGCAGCAATTAACCCTTCGCGCACTTGCCTTTCTACAGACACATCTTCCGGAGTTAACACAATGGTCTCCCCTTCCACGATCAAATTCACCGATTCCCCATTGAGCAATGCGGTCAGTTGTTGATGTGTGAAGGCATCCACTGCCTGTTGCACACTACGCATAAGCTTGCCAACTTTTTTACCTAGAGTGCGGAAATTTGGTTTTGCTTTAAGCGCGACAAAAGGTGTCTCATCCGAGCCAAAAACGACATTTTTCACGTTTAATTCATCAGCAATAAGATGCTGCTGGTCTCGCAGAAAACTGAGAACACGGTCATCTCCAGAAACAACATAAGCGGAAGCCAATGGCTGCCGCACTTTAAATTTATGTTCCTTCCTTAAAGAGTGGCCAAGGCTTACAGTTGTTTGCACTGCAATCATCGCTGCCTCTAGCGACTCATTCCGGCGACTCATATCACATGTGGGGAAATCACACAGATGAACAGATTCCGGCATGGCACCGTGTCTTAAGTCGCGGTAAATAGCTTCAGAAAGGAAAGGTATAAAGGGAGCAGCGATTTTCACCTACTCCACAAGCACATGGTGTAGCGTGGCAAAAGCTTCGTCACGGTCGACAGAAGCTCTATCATCCCAAAAACGCCTGCGAGAGCGGCGGATGTACCAATTAGTCAGCTGCTCGACGAACTTGATAAACGGCTCGACAGCCTTGCTTAAATCATAGTCATTCATCCCCTCTTCAACTTCACCAGCAAGTTTATTGAGTAATGAAAGAAGCCATTGATCGATCACCGCCTGAGGTTTTTCCGGCAAAGATTTTGGAGTCCACTTGTATATTTTAGCATACGTTGCCAAGAAGCTGTAAGCGTTCCACATAGGGATGAGAACCTGACGTAAAACAAGCTCAAGCCCCCCTTCAGAGAAGCATAAATCGTCAGCTTTAACAGCCGGACTATTCATCATATACAACCGCACGGCGTCAGCGCCGTATTTTTCTATCACAACACTCGGGTCGGGATAATTACGCAGACGTTTAGACATCTTTGTTCCATCTTCAGCCAAAACGATTCCGTTAACAATAACATTCTTAAAGGCAGGCTTATCAAACAAGGCCGTAGACAGTATTGTCAATGTATAAAACCACCCGCGCGTCTGATCCAACCCCTCACCAATAAAGTCTGCGGGGAATCCGCTTTCAAACAAATCCTTGTTCTCGAATGGATAATGACTCTGGGCATACGGCATCGATCCAGACTCAAACCAGCAATCAAAGACCTCAGGAATGCGTCGAAAAGTTTTCCCTTCCCGTTGAAAAGTTAGGTCATCAATATGGTGTCGATGCAGATCAGTAATTTTTTTTCCTGTCAGCTCTTCAAGCTCAGCAATACTGCCCATCACAACGATCTCCCCATCGTCCGCACGCCAAATAGGGATAGGTGTCCCCCAATAACGGTTGCGGCTGATCGCCCAATCGCGAGCCCCTTCAAGCCACTTGCCAAAACGTCCATGTTTCAAGTTGGGTGGAGTCCAATGGATCTGCTCATTAGAGACTAAAAGACGATCTTTGATCTTTTCTACAGCGACAAACCAGGTGCGAAGAGCCTTGTAAATAAGCGGTGTATCCGAACGCCAGCAGAATGGATAACGGTGTCGCAAGGTTGCCTGCAGGATAACAGCATCTTGTCCTTTCAATCGTTTGATGATATCTTTGTCGGCATCTTTAACAAAAATGCCCTTATATTCAGGAATTTCTGCCGTAAAGCGGCCATTGCTGTCCACAGGGCACACAAGTTCGATTCCAGCACGTCGGCACGCATAGAAGTCGGCTTCACCAAATGCCGGTGCACAATGGACAAGCCCTGTACCATCATCAATGGTCACGCCATCGTCCATGATGACTCGGAAGGCACCTTCCTCGCTTTTCGAGGCAAAATAGGAAAATAACGGATGGTATTTTTTCCCCTCTAAATCAGATCCCTTTAAGTGTCCGATAACAGTGTAATCAGTCCCCTCTTTAT
The DNA here is from genome assembly GCA_037147435.1 of Parachlamydiaceae bacterium. Lineage (GTDB taxonomy): Bacteria > Chlamydiota > Chlamydiia > Chlamydiales > Parachlamydiaceae > JBAWVE01. The sequence goes on along the minus strand of JBAWVE010000176.1, from coordinate 1,553 downwards.
CGTAAGAGGCTAAACGCGCTTGGGCCAGATAATACATTTTCCCACTGGCATGATGGCGCACTTTAACGTAATCCAGATCTTTTCCAGCCATCACAGCAAGGTTGGACACAAGCGTCCACGGAGTCGTCGTCCAGATCATCAGGAAGGTGTGCGGTTCATCCACAAGAGGAAACGCCACTGTCAAAGAAGGGTCATCCACATCTTTGTAATTCTCCCCTGCTTCAAAATTGGACAATGGAGTGCCCAACTTTGCCGAAAAGGGCATCACCTTAAAGCCTTCGTATACCAAACCTTTCTCGTAGAGCTGCTTGAACACCCACCAAACGGACTCCATGAAGGTAAGATCCATAGTATGGTATGTGCGGGAGAAATCCACCCACCGCCCCATGCGTGTGACAAGGTCTTTCCACTCTTCTGTATAGCGCAAAACAATCTTGCGGCACTCTTCGTTAAAATTTGCAATCCCAAATTCTTCGATCGCACCGGCCCCTGAAAGCTCCTTAGCTTTCTCAATCTCATTTTCTACTGGAAGTCCGTGGCAGTCCCATCCAAAGCGGCGCGGCACCCAATAGCCTTTCATCGTTTTATACCGCAAGACAACGTCTTTTATTGTGCCGGCAAGGAAGTGTCCGTAATGGGGAAGCCCTGTGGCAAATGGGGGGCCATCATAAAAGGAAAATAGTGGGCTGGATTTTTTTTCCTCGACAGAGCGCTCGAAAATGCCCTCATTCTTCCAGAAATTGAGGATACGACGCTCCCTGGCGTCAAAGGTTTCATTGGCATTTTGTTCAAACATAATATTACGACCTTAGTGACCCAAGTTGTAGGGATATTTCCAACGATTTTAGCGATTCAAACAGTAATTGTCCACCTCGAGTTTAATTATTTTGAACAGGTTATCACAACTCTCTCTGGAAATGAAATGTGCTCTTATGGTATAATGCGTCTATCAACACAAGGGGGTGTCACGGTTTCGACTGAGAAATGAAATATTGACTGCATGCGGAGGGCGTCGGTTGGCCTCCTAAAAAGCCGGCAAAAAAACAAATGCAAACGACAAAATCGTTTCACTAGACTTTGCTCACGAAGGTGAACTCTGCCTAGCTGCTGCTTAGTCCTAACAGACTAAATAGCACGATAACCTAAGATTGAACCAGGGATCTTGGGACCTATCGTTAATTTTCTTGGTATGAGCTTAACACTCGACAGCTTCCAGGGTGTTATTCTCGAGATTAAACGAAGCAGCTAAATCCTAGTGGGGTATCCTGCACAGGGATTTAGTCAACTTTCAGGATAATAAGCATGTAGATGTCTTTATAGAGTTTGCCCAGGACGAGAGTTCAATTCTCTCCACCTCCAATCAAAAGGCTTCAGTTTAACGACTGAAGCCTTTTGTTTTTAGTTACTTACAACACTAAATTCACATCGAAAAATTCGGCTGTGTAAAGCTCAATTACGCAAATTTTACGCACTAGACTGGATGAAACCAGAGTAAATCCGGCATGGTTCAAAATAAGGCTATTTTGGGTAACACAACAGAGATTATTTCTGAG
>JBAWVE010000175.1:0-4741 GCA_037147435.1 Parachlamydiaceae bacterium | reverse complement strand
ACACCCGCGTTCCGCTCGCAGGCTCGCTCCACTTGGGTGTGGGCTACAAAAGGAGGGAAAAAGGGGCAAAAAAGATAAGCCTCCGGCTAACAGAAATTGAGTGGCATTCGGTGAAGAGATATTCCAGAAAAAAAACAGAGCCACCATCCCCCCTCTTTTTTGCTCTTTTTTCTCTCATTCTGTAGCCCACACCCAAGTGAAGTGAGCCTGCGAACAAAACGCGGGTGTGGGAAAAAGAACAAAAGCGAAAGTTAACCAGGGACTGGTTCCTCATTTTTCCTTTTGAGTAATTCTAGAGTTACTTCCGCTAAGGAGGTAGGGAAGGGTAAGATGCGCTATCTGTTAATATTTTACTCAGGGTTTCTAATTCTTTAGTACACGCTTGAACATCTTTCAATGCTAAATCCGCTGCGTCTCGGGCTTCCTGCAATTTCTTATTAATGCCTTCATCGCCGCTACTAGTGGAATCAACAGGCGGAAACAGTGCTCGAACTTTAGTCTTAGCTCCTATAAACCTCTTATTCAAATTAAACAGTTCGGCTCCTTTAGTTTTAATTTCTTCTTTCAATGCGTCAAAATCCCCTTTACTTGCGCTTTCAGCATAACTTAAGAGCTTTTGAGCTTCTGCCAACGCATATTTTAATTCAGCCATTGAAAATTTCTTACTTGATTCTGCCGCTTCATACTTACTGGGTACTGGTTCATTAATCGTGCTTGGATTTCCCATACGTAATGCATTAGCTAAACATTGATCAAAATTATATTGCGCAAGTGCTTCCTGATCTTTATATGTTTCTAGATTTTGCTGAGGTAATTGAGTTAGTTGCAACTTCCCGAAAGAATTAGTTGCGGCGCCTGCAGGTGCCGTCGCCTTACCGCGACCCCTAGCCCCGCGCTGGATTTGCGGATTTTTTCCTTGTGTGTTAGTGCCGCCGTCGGATAACTGTGTAGCCCCTCCAAAAGAGGCTGAACTCGCACCTGAACTTGATTTAGTATCATACGGATTTTTTTCAAGCATATTTTCATACATTTTTTTCATAGCATCTTGCAGGTATTCAAATTGACACGCCTGCTGGACCATATCGGTCCTATATAATCGCAACCACTTCGTCAGCTCTCCAGGTGTGGGCATTTCTTTATTGTTTTCCAAACAACGGGCGGCGTAATCTAACGCTATAAACGTGCCCGTCCTCCCACAACCTGCCCTGCAATTGACCGCCAGAGGTCCCTTTTTCCCTTCGAGCGTGGATTCATGACTCTTTACAGCCTCTCTCAAATCTATCAAGACTTGGGGATTGATCGGTACATCGTGATCTGGCCAACTATCATAGTGGAACATAGTAATATCAGCCACGGGTTCCCCTGAATCCCATACCGGCTGGTTGCCCGCTTCATCCTTGACAGAGTAAATATATTTTTTTATGAGTGTGCCCTTTTGATCTAATATTTCTGGTTGGCTACGATTAACTGTCCATCCATTTGGCAATATTATCTGACTGGCTTCTGGGTATTTATAGCATTTATCTTTAGTATTAATCATGTTCACAATTGTTTTGCATTTATTGAGTACTAGAATTTCGAAAAATCGTCCTACAGTTTTCATATTAGGGCCCTCTGAAGCTATATATCCCGGTGTTTCTCCCTTATCTTTAGAGGGAATACGTGTCATATTGGAATACCTGGTTGCATCAATATAATTTTCTATATACGAATCTATCTCAGTTTGATTGAGTAGTTTATGTTCAGTACCTTCAAAATATTTCGTTAAATCGGTTCTAATTTTTTCCTCACTTCCTTGTAGTCTAATATTGAGGAATGCCTCATCAAATTGGACTGATTGAATGTTCCTGAATGCATAGACTTTGTCGAATGCATGCTGCCCATAAATTTCGTCGGTAAGTACAACCGATGCTGTAGCACGTATTTGTGCATGAGCTTCAGATTCCCCAGCGCTTTCGTCTTGGATGCTTATATATTCTTCTAGGAGCTTTTCTGGCGTATTCCATAAAGGCTGAGTCGAAGACCTATATGCTGATCCAGGGGAGGACTGCTTCATGCTTCCTGTAGTACTCCCGTTAGGGCTAGGTGTCGAGGGATCTTCTTCAGGTAAATAAAGACTCCCATAAAATCCAGGATGGGTATCAGCCCCTGAGGAATAGCCTGTAGGATTATCTTTTTTATCAGGATGTCCATTAAAAACGGGATTCACCACTACCTGACCCCCTCCATGGCCAGTAGGAGTTAGGTATTTTTCCCACTGATCCATATCGCCACCACCACTATGTTTCCACGCAGCTGCGGCCTTCTCCGTCGCTCCTTGTTGAGGGGGCTCGACCCCTTTCCTTGTTGGCCAGCACCCGCCAAAAAGCTGACTGAAAATTCTAGATAACAGGCCCTTATTTGTATGAGGAGTTTGAGACGCTCCCCTATTTGTTAAAGGTTCTGGACTTAGGGGAGAACCGATAGGATTAGTCATAGACACCTCAATAGTTAAGGATTTAAAACATATAATATAACTAAAATTAATTATAATATAAAATTAATAATTTACAACAATTAAATTACAAATTAAATTACAAAATAATTTTAAAATAATAAAACAAACCAATTATTTAGGGTTTTGAGGGAGCTATAAATTTGGCGATTTAGGGATAGGTGCGGGCGAAGGTTTGCGAGGTATTGTGTCGGTGGTCTTACTTTAATTGAAGAAGATCCTTGCATTTTATAGGGCGAAGGGTTAAACTGCTCTTTTTATCACTCAAAAAAAGATATAAACTTATGTATTCTCCAAAACAAATCCGTAATATTGCCATTATTGCTCACATTGACCACGGGAAAACAACTCTCTTGGACAGTTTGCTGAAGCAGTCGAACATTTTCCGTGCCAATGAGTTAACTCAAGAGCGGATGATGGACTCGTACGATCAGGAAAAAGAACGTGGCATCACTATTTTTGCGAAACATACTTCTGTTTATTTCAACGATTTCAAAATTAATATCATTGATACTCCAGGACACGCCGACTTCTCTGGCGAAGTGGAAAGGATCTTGGGCATGGTTAACTGTGTGTTGCTTCTTGTCGATGCACAGGAAGGCCCAATGCCTCAAACGCGCTTTGTCTTATCCAAAGCCCTAAAAATGGGCATCCGTCCTGTTGTTGTTCTTAACAAAATTGACAGACCGCATGCTAACCCTGATGCTGTCCTCGACGCGACTTTCGACCTTTTCACAGAACTCGGCGCTACAGACGAACAACTCGATTTCAGCTACTGCTACGCTTCGGGCCTGTCGGGATTCGCTACACATAAAGTCGACGATCCACGTGTCGATATGCGGCCAATGTTCGAATTGATCACCACTGCTGTGGCACCTCCTGAAGGGTCATTGGACTCCCCGTTCCTCATGCAAGCCGCGACAATCTCTTACGACGACTACGTAGGACGCCAGGCTTGCGGAAGAATTTTGGAAGGCTTTGTTAAAAAAGGACAGCAAGTCATCCATTGCGATTCCAAAGGCAACCAAAATCGATGTGCTATCACCCGTATTGAAGGGTACCTGGGCCTTGCTAAAGTCGAAATGGAAGAGGCTGGCGTCGGCGATATCGTCTGCTTGTCAGGTATTCCTGATATTACGATCGGCGACACTTTGTGCGACCCTAAGAACATTATTGTCCTACCTCCAATTAAACTTGATGAACCGACGTTATCCGTAGACATCACAGTCAACAACAGTCCTTTTGTCGGCCGCGGCGGTAAATTCGTCACGATGAATAAGATCCGTGAGCGTCTGGATAAAGAACGTCGTGCCAATATCTCCTTGAAGATTGAAGATTCCGTTGGTGAGCAAGATAAAATTACTGTGGCAGGCCGCGGAGAACTTCACCTATCCGTCTTGATCGAAGCGATGCGCCGGGAAGGGTATGAGTTAAGCTTGTCTAAGCCGCAGGTTATTCTTAAAATGATCGATGGCGTCAAATGCGAGCCGATTGAAAAAGTCTATGTGGAAGTTCCTTCAGAGTTTTCTGGAAAGATCATTGATGATCTGTCACGCCGTCGTGGCGAGATGCAACATCTGGATACAGATGAGCATGGAATTACGTCATTGGTATTTTTGCTTCCTACACGCGGCTTGATGGGCTATAGAAATGATTTCCTAACAGCGACACGCGGTTTGGGTATTCTGACATCGATATTTGAAGAGTTTGCGCCGTGGAAAGGGGCGATCGTTGGTCGTAGCCGTGGCGTGCTTGTCTCGATGTGCAGCGGCAAGACCAATGGATATGCATGCTTTAACTTGCAAGACAGAGGTGTATTGTTCGTTGGTGCAGGTGAAGAAGTGTATGAAGGGATGGTCGTCGGTGAAAATACACGCGACAATGATCTGCTTGTCAATGTGACTAAGGGGAAGCAGTTGACAAACATGAGAGCTTCAGGCACCGATGAGAATATTGTGTTGACTCCCCCGCGCAAATTTACATTAGAACAAGCCATTGACTATATCCAGGACGATGAATTGATCGAAGTGACTCCCGAAGCTGTCCGGATGCGTAAGCGTTTTCTGACTGAGAACGAGCGCAAGCGCAAAGACCGTTAACGGTTAGGCCAAGGGACGCAAGGGACAACGGGGCAAATTCGCTATTACCTCATTAATGGGGCCATAGCCGACTTGTCCCTGTTGTCCCTTGCATCCCTGTTGTCCCTTGCATCCCTGTTGTCCCTTGCATCCCTGTTGTCCCTTGCAT
>JBAWVE010000174.1:0-4761 GCA_037147435.1 Parachlamydiaceae bacterium | reverse complement strand
TAAAGATTTTTGATTACTTTGTGCTACCCATTTTCGTTCCATTTTGAACCATGCCGATAAACTTCACACACTTGCCCTGAATTGTTTGGATATCCTCGTAAGCCAATGTGAGGATTGTTCCTGTTTTCAACCCTAAATCTTCAAGACATTCCATAAGTGCTAAAATTTCCCGATCTCGCGTTTTTTGATCTTCTAAATTGCAGTAAGCAACCTGAATGGCCTCGACAGGCTTTCCCAACTCCGTAATGACAAAATCCACTTCCTTGCCTATTTTTAGCCAGCTTTGAGGAATTGCAAATCATTAACTAACCTCTGGTAGGATAATTTGCAATTTCTCGAATCTGAAAAAAATACGCGCACATTCTGACGGTTGCCAATTTTTTTCTCAGCCTCATAAGGTGATAATTTTATGGGGATGCGATCTTTCTCTTGACATTTATTCAAGGCGTGATACCCTATTATACATTCGCAATCCAGATTTTATACGATTTCAACGCGTGTGTTCGCTGAAATCACTGGGTTTGGGGATTGGGTGTGCTCCTTTACTTTCATTATATAACTGTAGTCGGCATGACAAAAGAAGATACGATCAAATTTGAAGGCATAGTCGAAGAACTTTTGCCCAATATGAATTTTAGAGTGAAGTTGCAAAACGGGATGATGGTGATGGCTCACCTTTGTGGAAAGATGCGAATGAAAAATATTCGCGTTCTTGTTGGTGACGCTGTAACAGTGGAAATGTCACCGTACGACTTGACGAAAGCGCGCATCACTTTCCGTCAAAGATAAGGCGCAACGAAAGAATGTGTTGATTTATTTTAGTAAACGTTCTACACTAACGGCCTTTCAAGTGAGAATGTTGTCTAAGATCCGGTTTGTACCCCAAAAAAGGGGACAGATTGAGTTTAAAAGTGTTTGATTGCCCAGATAGCTCAGTGGTAGAGCATTTGCATGGTAAGCAAAAGGTCGTAGGTTCAATTCCTATTCTGGGCAGAATAGAAAATATAAGAGGGGCGTTGTAGCACTCGTTTTTAACAAAACACGTGCTGCATCACCCACAAAACAAATTCAGGAGCCCTACGGAGGATTAAAACAAAATGGCAAAAGAAACCTTTCAGAGGAAAAAACCTCACGTCAATATCGGAACCATTGGTCACGTCGACCACGGTAAAACCACGCTGACTGCCGCTATTACAAAAGTTTTGGCTGAAGCCGGTGGCGCAAAATACCGCGACTATGCATCTATTGATAATACACCAGAAGAAAAAGCTCGTGGGATTACTATCAACTCTTCCCACGTTGAATACGAAACAGCTAATCGTCACTATGCACACGTCGACTGCCCAGGTCACGCCGACTATGTAAAAAACATGATCACCGGTGCTGCACAAATGGACGGAGCAATTCTCGTCGTTGCAGCAACTGACGGTGCTATGCCTCAAACGCGCGAACACATCCTGCTCGCTCACCAGATGCAAGTGCCTGCAATCGTTGTTTTCCTCAACAAAGTCGACATGCTCGGCGAAGGCGATGAAGAACTCCTTGACCTCGTTGAAATGGAATTGCATGAACTCCTCGAAGCAAGAGGGTACCACAATGCTCCAATCGTCAGAGGCTCCGGTTTGAAAGCCCTTGAAGGGGATCCAAAATACGTCGAATGCATCAGAGAACTGATGAGAGTCGTCGATGACAAGATCCCAACACCAACACGTGAAGTTGACAAGCCTTTCCTCATGCCTGTTGAAGACGTGTTCTCTATCTCTGGTCGCGGTACTGTCGCAACAGGAAGAGTCGAGCGTGGTATCGTAAAAATGAACGATAAATTGCAAGTCGTGGGCCTTGGACCTACTCGTGAAACAGTGGCTACTGGTCTCGAGATGTTCAATAAAATCCTAGACGAAGCGCGCGCTGGCGAAAACGTAGGGATTCTTCTGCGCGGTGTTGAAAAAGGGGATATCGAGCGCGGCATGGTATTGGCTGCACCCGGAACATGCACACCTCACACCATATTCAAAGGCCCTATCTACGTTCTTACAAAAGAAGAAGGGGGCCGTCATAAGCCGTTCTTCACAGGATATCGCCCTCAGCTCTATTTCAGAACAACAGACGTCACAGGCACTGTCGAACTTCCAGCAAACGTGGAAATGGTCATGCCTGGCGATAATGTAGAGATCACTGTTACATTGATCGCTCCTGTTGCCATGGAAAAAGGGATGCGTTTTGCTATCCGCGAAGGCGGCCGTACGATCGGTGCTGGTACTGTATCCGAAATCATCAAGTAACTTTTGATGACTTGGACTCTTTGATGAAGAGTACGCTTGAAAGGCTGATATTTTCAGCTTCATAGCGTACTCTTTTGGGTGTGTAGCTCAGTTGGTAGAGCAGCGGTCTCCAAAGCCGCCGGTCGGGGGTTCGAATCCCTCCGCACTCGATGTGCTCGAGTATTTTTGAATATAAGAGGTGCTAGAATGGCAGTGGATGTGAATATGATAGATGTAAAAAAAACGCAAGTGCAACAGTTGCCGAAAACTGTAAGTGCGCCAACGAGTGAAACCGTTGCAAGAGCTGAACAATGGAAAAATTTCATTGGCAGCATCAAGGATGAATTTAAAAAAATAAGCTGGACGAATCCAGAAGAACTGCGGCTGTATACAAAGCTCGTTGTCGCAATGACATTCGTTTGTGGAATGGGAATTTATTTTTTAGATATTATCATTCAGGCTGTCCTTAGCGGCCTCAATGTTTTTATGCGTCTGATCGGTGGATAAAATAACGGAAGAACAAATGCAAAATTGGTACGTACTTCAAGTCTTTTCAACACACGAAAAGAAAGTTAAAAAAGCGCTAGAAGAACAAAGTGTGCTCAAAGGTGTTGCTGATCTAATCGATACAGTTCTCCTTCCGATTGAAAATGTATCGGAAGTGAAAAATGGTCAACAACGCATTGTTGAAAAACGACTATGGCCAGGATACCTTCTTATCAAGATGCAGCTCACTGACGATTCGTGGCTGTTTGTTAAGAATACTCCAGGCGTCATCGATTTTCTTGGCGGTGATAAACCAACTGCGCTCTCAGAGCAGGAAGTTCAGGAAGTCTTGCGCGACCTTGAAGATAAGAAACAAAAGGTCACGCAAAAACATAAATTTAATGTGGGTGATCGTGTTAAAATTACCGACGGTGTCTTTGTTAACTTCATGGGAACCGTGACTCACGTCTTCCATGATAAAGGACGTCTAAGTGTACTGGTATCGATCTTTGGTCGTGAGACACGCGTAGATGATTTGGAATTTACCCAAGTCGAAGAAGTTACGGAAGGAGCGGAAACGCTATAAAAAAAATGACCTACTAGGACGCTGTCAATATATGCTTGACTGCGTCCTTACTCTATTTTGTACACCTTGAGGAAATTATGGCTAAAAAAATTGTAAAATTGATTAAATTGCAAATCCCGGCAGGAAAAGCTAACCCAGCGCCGCCAATCGGTCCAGCTCTTGGCTCCGCCGGCGTCAATATCATGGCATTCTGTAAAGAATTCAATGCCAAAACACAAGCTATGGCCGGAGATATCCTTCCTGTTGTGATCACTGTCTATGTAGACAAATCGTTCACATTCATCACAAAAAAACCTCCAGTTGCCCGATTGCTGCTGAAAGAACTCGGTCTTGAAAAAGGCTCTGCTATTCCAAACCGCGATAAAGTGGGAAAAATTAAACGTAGCCAGGCACGCAAAATCGCCGGCGAAAAAATTCAAGATATGAATGCCGGAGACCTCGAAGCTGCTACAAATATTGTGCTTGGTACCGCACGCTCGATGGGAATTGATCTCATCGACGAGTAAAGAATTGATGACGCTGCCATTTGGTAGCCGAAACAAAATCGCAGCCTTATAATACTGTCTGTGCCTTGAGGTGTAAATCGTCGAAAGACCACTCATGTATTAGAGGTTGCTTGTCGCTGGAGGGAGTGTCTCTCCGGCTTGATTATGAACAGGGGTCTTGATGCTATGCATCACGGATCCTAGAGGGAATTTCGCTTATCGAAGCGGTTCCTTTTCTATAAATAAGAAAGTATATGGGTCGTCCAAGTAAAAGAACTCGGGAGATAGCCAAAGGACTCGATACGTTAAAAACGTATAGCGTCAAAGAGGCTGTCGATATACTACAGAAATGTCAAGCGGTCAAATTTGACCAATCTATTGACATTTCTATGAAAATTGGTGTTGACCCTCGTAGATCAGATCAGCACGTTCGTGGCACTGTATCGTTACCGAATGGTACAGGCAAATCGATCGTCATCCTCGTCTTTGCACGGGGAGATAAGGTGAAAGAAGCCTTGGCTGCTGGCGCGAACTACGCGGGCAATGATGAACTTTTTGAAAAAGTAAATGCGGGATGGACAAGCTTTGACGCTGTCATTGCTACTCCCGATATGATGCGTGATGTAGGTAAGCTCGGTAAGATCCTCGGTCCTCGTGGTCTAATGCCGACACCAAAAGCCGGTACGGTTACCACCGACGTCAATAAAGCTATCCAAGAGTTGAAAGCAGGGAAGATCGAATTTAAACTCGATCGTCACGGCATCATCAACGTGGCAGTAGGTAAATTGTCGTTTGAGGCTGACAAGTTGGTAGAAAACATCACTTCATTTATAAATGCCGTCATGCGCGCAAAACCAGCATCCGCCAAGGGGCACTACCTCAGGTCAATGTATCTTTCATCGACAATGGGGCCGGGTCTTAAAATCGAAGCACGTGACCTAGA
>JBAWVE010000173.1:0-4817 GCA_037147435.1 Parachlamydiaceae bacterium | reverse complement strand
GTAAGTCCTCAAAAAGTTTTGGCGCGCTGCGCCATAACTTTTTGAGGACTTACGCTTGAAAGCGTGCTTATCGTCGTCCCCTATCTCTTGTTACAAAGCGATCTCATTGACAACGGTTTTGTAAGATATGTCCTGTACGTGACGTTAAGACTGAATATTCTGTGGTGCTTGTTTAATTTGATCCCCATTTGCCCGCTTGATGGTGGACATATTGCGCGCTATCTACTCCAAAGGATATTTGGCGAAAAGGGTGTCAAAATCAGTCTGATTGTTGGAGTCGTTGCGACAGCGTTGGGAAGTCCATATTTTCTTCTTGAGGGGTATTATTTTTTTGGTGGAATATTGCTTGTCTTTGGCTATCAAAACATTCAGATGTACAGACAGACAGCTGCCGCGTAAGACAGTCCCAGTCCTTTTAGCCTTTACAACAGGGGAATGGAGTTTGTTGAAAGCAACGACATCCCCACTGCAAAGGAAATTTTCAAAAAACTAATCAAGACTAAAGATGAATACATCAAAGTTGCAGCTACGGAATCCCTGGCAAAAATCATGCATCAGGAAAACAAACCCAAAGAGGCTTATCAGCTCCTTCTGAACACGAATCACTCGTCTCTTCAAACTTCAAAAGGGCTTCTGTATCGGTTAGCCTATCATGCAGGGAATTACACCCTGGTGGAAAATCTCTCGAGAGAAATTTATACCCTTGAGCCTTCATTCGAAATAGCAGTCCTGAATTCAAAAACATTTGCCCACTTGAACAACCCTTTCTTTGCTGGTGGGTGGCTGCGCACAGCTTCGCAGTTTGAAAATGTACAAAAAAAGGACTTGGAGTCCCTTCTGCAAGATCCAGCATACGATCGAGTACGAAACGACGAGAGCTTCAAGAAACATATTGCTGATTTTTCTTGCGAATTAGGATCGTCATCTACGATAATTTAATCTTTACTTGAAACTTTGGAATAAGGAGGACTTATGGCACTACAGGCACTACGATCACCATTTACAGTGAGCAGTGAGGTTTGGTCAGGACCAGAACAAATGGCTTACAACACAGCTTTCACTAAAGCAGAGATTATTCAACGATCGATTGATCAGGTTTTTTCAGGCATGGTCAATGCTCCACAATTTGAACAAAAATTTCCCGCTATTGCTGCGAAGGTTAATGAATTTATTCAACCGCACCAAAATGGCCCTTTACCACTTTCCCTGCAATGGATCCAAGATGAAGTCGTCAACCTTTTAAAAAGAGAAGAGAAAATAGAAATAACTTGTGAGTTGGCAAAAACAATAGGCAAGGCTAGTGATCAAATTGTAGCGTACTTGGAAGAGTACAATGAAAAAAATGCTGAAAATTCCGATTATCCAATAGAATCATTCCTAAGTTTTGTTAATGAATTCTTCACCAATTACAAACTATTTCTTGAAAAATACAAATCAGAATGTTCCAAGCCCGAAATTTTTGAAATTTTAAATGGAACACCACCTTCAGGTTCCATCACTGATGAAATCTTTGCTGAATTTTATTCTTCAATCGATAGCTCCATAAAAGATTTGAATGGTGCACTGTTTTCCAATTTTTGTATTTATGCATCAAGTTACGAAGAATTTATCACCCCGGCATTGAAAATCGTACAGATTGCAGCCCAAACGTTAACTGAACCTCATCAATACACCGGTACACGCGGGGATAATCCGCTCGGCGTGGGTATGGCTCTAAGACATAATATACAGCAAAAACAAGCACATGCGGCGCTGGAAGCGTTCACTGAAACTGACGAGTTTAAAACAGAATCCCTTAAGGTCATTGAAAAAACAGCTACATATACACGTCGTTATCACGCTGCAGATGAAAAAGAGAGATTTTCCATTGCCCTTCAGATTCTTAATACTCCATGTGGGGAAGATTCTGAAGATTCTAATGATAGTCTTAGGATAGATCATTTCCCACTGACTCTTCGCTTAAATCTTCTGTGTGTCCTCTCAAGACAGAGTAAAGACCTTCCTGTATATTTTAAAACGTTGGCTATGGATCTCTGTAGACAGGTTGAAAAGTTTGAAAAGAAAGCACCCGAATTGCCAGGTGAAAAGCCAGATTGCTGTATTTCTTGATTGGCATTTGGGTGACTGCGGACAGCCTCGTTGTTTGAGAATGTGCAAAAAAAGGACTTGGAGTCCATTTTGCAAGATCCAGCATACGATCGAGTACGAAACGACGAGAGCTTCAAGAAACATATTGCTGATTTTTCTTACGAATCGGGTATACTGTCAAATTAAAAGATTTCAAAGTCATATTTGAAAAAAATCCGCTGAAATCCCGAGGGGTGACCATGGCCACTAATTTCGTTAAGGAAAATTTATTGCTAGATGCTTTGCACTGCCGCAACAACGGAAGAGTACCTGTATGGTTCATGCGTCAGGCGGGACGTTATATGCCGGAATATCGGGCTTTGCGAGCTAAACATTCATTTTTGGAAATGTGCCACACACCAGAATTGATCGTTGAAGTTACTCAGCAGCCTTTGCGGGCATTTGGCATGGACGCAGCTATCTTGTTTTCAGACATTTTGGTGATTCCAGAAGCATTGGGTGTGGGTTTGCATTTTGACGATGGTGCCGGCCCTATTATTGATAGGCCGCTAAGTACACTGCAGGATGTCGTTGCCCTGCCGCCTATTGATATGCGCGAGGCTTTAAACTATGTCACCGAGGGAATACGCCTTCTTAGTCCAACGCTGGATGTTCCACTCATCGGCTTTTGTGGCGCCCCATTCACTGTTGCAAGTTATATGATTGAAGGGAAAACAAGCCGTGATCTGCGCAAAACCAAGCAGTGGATGCTTCGCGATCCTGAATCGTTCCACCTCCTTCTTGAAAGGCTTTTCGAAGACTCCATTACCTACCTAGAGATGCAAATTGATGCAGGCGTCGATGCGATTCAAATCTTTGATTCATGGGCCGGATTCCTCGGTCACTCACAATTTAAGGAATTCTCACTAGCCTACCTTGACAAAATGGTGAAACGACTAAAACCCAAAGTACCGGTCATTTTGTTTTGCCGTGGTGCCTCCGTGTTTGCTCCAGATATTGTTCATGCAAATCCCAGCGCAATTAGTGTGGATTGGAATGGAAATCTGGCGGCAATCAGGAAGTCGGTGCCCACCTCAATAGCTTTGCAGGGCAACCTCGATCCGGATATCTTGTACGCTTCCCACTCGACGATCAAACGGGAAGCTCTGGCCCTTCTGAACTCCATGCGCGGGGATCCAGGGTATATCTTTAATCTTGGCCACGGGATTACACCGGGAGTCCCTGTCGATGCCGTCAAGGTGTTGGTCGATTGCGTTCAGGGGTTTGCATGAAATCCAGAATTGTTATCGTCGGCGCGGGGATTAGCGGGTTGGCGTTGGGATGGTTTTTGAAACAACGCTTGGGCAATCAGATCGACCTGAAAATCGTTGAAGCCAGCGACCGTGTGGGAGGGTGGATCCGCACCAATCAGTGTGGGGATTTTCTCTTTGAAGCCGGTCCCCGCAGTTGCCGTGCACGGGGAAAAGCAGTGGAAACCCTTCAATTGATCGAAGATCTGGGGCTAGCCGATCAGGTGATTACCGCGTCAACCTCGGCAACAACTCGTTATCTTTACGCTGATGGAAGTCTCCAACAGCTTCCCAAGGGCGTTTTTTCTCTGTTGACCTCTCCCTTGATGCGGGGGATTCTGCCGTCATTATGGAGAGAGTGGAGTGCACCCTCGTCGTTCCAGCAAGATGAGTCAATCGCGGATTTTGTTGATAGGCGCTTTGGAGGGGACATTGCAGAAAGGTTTTTTGATCCCTTGGTATCGGGCATTTATGCTGGGGATATTCGTCGTCTTTCCGTCCGTTCTTGTTTTCCTGAGATGTATCGTCTGGAACAAGAGTCTGGATCCATTGTCGGCGGGTTGTTGAAGCAACTATTGAAAAGGAAAATCAAAGGCCCACCACGCAGTGCTTTTGTCGAGAAAATGTTGCGGTCGCCAATTTTTTCCTTTCAGAAGGGGATGGCGACATTGACAGATAGATTGGGCACAACCCTAAGAGATGAATTGCTCATGAACTGCAAGGTTGTCGATATGAACCTCAGCGCAAAAAATATTGAGGTGTGTACAGATACCCAAGGAACCTTACATGCAGATCATATATTTCTGGCTACCCCAGCGCACGCGACAGCCACGATTCTTAGAAGCATTTCCCCACAGTTGGTTGACCAAATAATGGCGATGCCATCCACAACCGTTGCTGTCGTGAATCTAGGGTGGAATAAAAAAGTGCTGAATCGGGAAGGCTTTGGGTATTTAGTTCCCACACGCGAACAGGAAGAGGTTCTGGGGGTTGTATGGGATTCTTCAGTATTTCCCCACCACAATCTAACGCCTTCACAAACACGCCTAACGGTGATGATGGGTGGAACACACCATCCTGCGATTGAGAAAATTTCAAATGAAGAAATCCTGAGGCGGTCATTAGGGGCTGTGTCGAAGCATCTTGGAATCAATGTCGAACCCGATTCCTCACATGTTGTGATGGCCCGGCAGGCAATCCCACAGTATTCGGTTAATCATCATGCTAAAATGCAGGCAATTGAAGACAATCTTTCCCTTATTTCTACAGCGCGCGTGCACCTCCTCGGCAGCTCGTGGGGTGGAGTATCAATCCATGATTGTGTCTTCAGTGCAAAACAAATGTCCGAATGTCCAATTCTCTCTTGACTAAGCTACATGTAGGCCCCTCTTCGTTCAGGTGATTATAGCTTTCTAAATCTTAGGAATAATTCGCTTGTAA
>JBAWVE010000172.1:0-4825 GCA_037147435.1 Parachlamydiaceae bacterium | reverse complement strand
CTCTTAGTTCAGGTGATCTTGGCCATCCAAAAGTGTTACCTTCATTTGAACCATGACCGATTTCCTGAGGACATTTTTGTTTGCTAAATCCTTTTTTTCTTCGTCATCGAAATCCCTATCTCCCTTGCTGGCTCTATAGCTTCCTTCACCGAGAAATCTCTCAAATTTACTATGCAGTGCTTCTTGTTCTTCCTTTGATTCGGGTAATAAAATAAAATTTACTAACTCTTCGTATTGACTCAATTGTTTTTCGCTGAATCCAGTTTTATCATTTTCAATTAAAAATTCGGTGATATCAGTGAACATAAATA
Organism: Parachlamydiaceae bacterium; assembly: GCA_037147435.1. Taxonomy (GTDB): domain Bacteria; phylum Chlamydiota; class Chlamydiia; order Chlamydiales; family Parachlamydiaceae; genus JBAWVE01. The sequence continues at coordinate 4,514 of JBAWVE010000172.1, read as the reverse complement.
GAGATGTTTTGGAATACTCATTAAATAGTGTGAGCGCTCCTTCATCCCCATTCAGCATGTGGGAAATTTTATTCCATATCGCCCGATGCCAAGGGGCTTTGTCCACTGCCAATCGAGTGATGTAGTTGAACGCTCGTATAGGTCGTTGACTTGCCAACAACTCATCCAGATAGGCTATCGGATTTTTTGCTTGTTTGATTGTTTCATCCAGTGCCTGAATGACTTCGGGAAGTTCACGTTGTACTTCTCGATCTTCAAAAATTTTATGTAATTCTCCCTCGTGAATTAGATGTCTTTCCAGAAGTTCGACTAGACAGGCGACAGCCCCTCTACAAAGTTCTTTTGTAAAAATATACCCACAGGGATCGATTATTTTGGCGAGAAACGGAACAGGCGCCAGAAAATGAAAATCGCTATAATAACAGAGTGGATCGTCATACATGTAATCTTTGGGGATTTCTCGATAGGCAATCCCTTGAATTATTCTGATAGCGATCCCCATTGTGCTAGCAACAATTTCTGCTTCATAAGGATTTTTCTGCGAGGCGTTTGGTGCGATAGATTTCATCTGTTTTGTCATGATTCCAATACTGTGTTCGCTCATCCATTGTTGAGCTACTTTGTCTTCCTTAGCGGTATTCGAACTTTCGAAATCAGGTATCGTGGCTGCCGCCCGCTTCCTTATCCTTGTCAATACTGGGATTCTTTGTGTGCCCTCCGATGCATTAGCCGATTCTTCCAGTTGTTTCTGTGCTGTCGATGTGATCACGATAGATCTAGTGGTCCTTCGTTCAGTGGCTCTTGAGTCATGGGTCTACGTAGTTCAATGTTCTGGTAGGGTCTTGTGTATCTTTCGCAGCTGTCCATTAGTATCCTATTGTTTTGAGACTATGTGATCCGGATCATTCCACTCTTCCCATCTTGCAAGGAAGAGATGTGTTTTTGTGTGATAGGGCCGATACTCGTTAGAATTTTATCCTTCGGGAGGATTTTGTAGATGGACACAAAGGCATCGACGACTGATGGACTTGTAAAGATGAGTTCATCATAGAGGGCTAGGTCGGGAAGGGGAGTGGGAATACGGGGGACTGTATCGTAAAAAATGGGACTCACGAAGGGGATGTGTCTAGTGGTCAACCATTCAGAGATAAGGGGGCGGGAGAGACTGGAATGAGGCCAAAATACAGACGCCGTTTTTAAGTTTAAGTCCAATTTTGACAACTCATCGATGATCCCTTCTCCAGTTTCATTGGCGGCAGTGATGGTGGCAGCTATTCCAAAAGAAGCTAATTTGGCTGCGGTCTGTGTTCCGACAGCAAGGATACATTTGTGGCGGATTTGCTCTAGATCTATACCGAAATGAGGAGCATATTCCACTACAATCGACACACTGCTTTTGCTTGTGAAAATTAAATGGGTGAAAGCTTGAAATTTTGTAAAGGCGTTAATAATATTTGGATCGCTTTTCGGGCGGGGAACAATTTGGATTAGGGGGCAGTGATCCATCTGTTGTTCAGGTAAATCAAGACCCAGATATAAAACTCTTCTCACGGGCAGCATACTCCCAGCCTATTATCGATGCAGGCAAAGAGCTCTTTCATTTCCATGTCATCGCTGCGTGCCATCACAGCAAGCTGTCCTTGCAATGGCGTTGTAGGTCCGGGAAGTTTCAAACGGTTTAAATAAGTCAGACCCAGACGGATCAAAGCGGATTCAGCAAGGACGACGCCATTGGCGGTGCCATCGTTTAACTTTGACAGGCGCTGTCTGATTTGTCCCCTAATGTCTATGAAGACAGCATCAGGGATTAATAGCCTGACGGCTTCCTCGCGCCGTTCCGATGACGTGGCGATGACCGGGCTGGCGGGAAGTGTGTCCACTGAGACCCCTTCTTTGAGCACGAGGGTATCGGAAGGGTCCAGGCCGCGCGTTAGTGCGACAATGGAAAGTCCATCGGGTAGCGGGCTGGGAAGGTCTTTTGCAGAATGGATGGCAATGCGGCAGGCACCGGATAAGAGAAGTTCGTCGATTTCTTTTGTAAAAAAATCTGTCTTGCCAAGGGTGCGTAGCGAAGTCACCTGGTCTTGGTCGCCGGTGGAATCGACAAAAAGGCAATCGAAATCGATGGAGGGGATGAAGGCTTTTAGCTCGTCTTTGATTTCTTCAACTTGTGCTTTAGCCAAGGGAGATCCTCTTGAGCCAACAGAAATAAACAACATGTCATTAATATACATCATTCTACCGTTTCTAGGCTTATGGAATGAGCAGGTTAACAGCCTCATCGACCACATCAACGCCGCAGAGTGTAATTTTCTTGCGCAATTCTTCTGAAATTCCTTTCAGGTTGCGTCGTGGAAGGATGCAACGGCGGAATCCCATGTGGATCGCTTCTTTGATGCGGCTTTCCAGGCGCGGAACACTGCGCAGCTCGCCGCCCAATCCCACTTCTCCTACAACCGTCGTTTCGGGATCGATCTGTCTGTTACGCAACGATGAGGCAATAGCGATAAGGACTCCGAGGTCGATCGCAGGTTCTAAAATCCGCATGCCTCCGGCAATGGACACGAAAACATCGCAGCGGAAAAGTTGGTATTTCATTCTCTTTTCAAGGACGGCAAGCAGCAAAGCCAGCCGATTTTGGTCGATCCCTGCACAGCGGCGCGAGGGGCTGGGAAACACAGTTTCTGTGACTAGGGCTTGCGCCTCGATCAGGATGGGACGCGACCCTTCAATTGTAGGGATAATTACGGAACCCACAATTCCTTTCATCCTCTCTTCGAGAAAAATATGAGAGGGGTTAGGAATTTCGACAAGGCCTTTAGCCTGCATTTGGAAGACCGCAATTTCGTCTGTTGGGCCGAATCTGTTTTTCACGACGCGGATCATCCTGTAATCGTGCTGCTTTTCCCCTTCGAAATATAGGACCGTATCGACGATATGTTCCAGCACCCTGGGTCCGGCAATCTCACCCGTTTTGGTAACGTGCCCAATGAGAAAAGTGGCTATCCCTTGCCCTTTGGCGATGTGCATGAATTCCGTTGCCATTTCACGCACCTGAGTCACTGAACCCGGAGCAGAGGAAATTTCGCTTTTGTAAACGATCTGGATGGAATCCACGACAATGGCGTCGGGCTGGATGTGTTCGATCTGTGATTTGATATAGTCAAAGTTGGTTTCGCTTAACAGTAATAAAAGATCGCTGTCAATTCCCAGGCGTTTGGCCCGCATGGTCGTCTGCTGGACTGATTCCTCGCCGCAGACATACAAAACAGTTAGCCCCTGCTTGACGAGGGACTCGGATAACTGAAGCATCAGTGTGGATTTGCCAATCCCTGGATCGCCTCCGACCAGCGTCAGCGAACCGGGGACAATGCCGCCACCAATCAGATGGTCGAATTCACGGATTCCTGTCAGGATTCTTGGGGTTTCCAACAAGGCGACTTCTTTGAGTCTCATTGCCTTGGCTGGTCCGGTCGGTTGTGCGGTAAAGCGGCGGGCGGAAGCGGGGAGTTCCATCTCTTCGTTAAGGGAGTTCCACTTCTCACATTGGGGACACTGACCGCTCCACTTCATCTGCTTGTGGCCACATTCTCCGCAGTACCAAACGCTTTTCTGCTTTGTTGCCATGGTTATGATTCTTTTTGGATGCGAGATAAGGCATCTGCTGCTGCCGACTGCTGTGCCTCTTTTTTTGAAGCGCCCAGTCCGCGTCCTTTCTCTTCGTTGAAAATCATGACAGCGATGACGAAATTCTTACTGTGATCGGGACCGACCTCTTCGATTACTTTGTAGACAGGTGTTGTTTGGTAGATTTTTTGGCAGTAATCCTGAAGAAGAGCCTTCCAGTTCGCCAGGGGTGACTTGACAGTTTCTTCAATGTTTGGCGTGAAGTTGTCAAACAGGAAATGGCGGGCTGCTTCGATGCCGCCGTCGAGATAGATTGCTCCGATGATCGCTTCGAAAAGGTCGGCCAGAATCGACTCCCTGCCGCGGCCATCATTCATCCGTTCTCCTCTTCCAAGCAGCAAGTATTTTTCTAGTTCCAACTTCTGAACAAAAGAGACGCATGAGGACGCTTCCACCAGGCGTGAGCGAAGGTACGACAGATCGCCTTCCGGGGTAGTGGGTAGCTCTCGGTAAAGATATTCTGCGGTCAGTAGTCCCAAGACAGAGTCACCAAGAAATTCCAGGCGCTCATTGTGCTGCGATACACTGCGGTGCTCATTGATATAGGAGCGGTGAGTAAAAGCTAAAATCAAAAGCGCAGGGTCTTTAAAGGTATACTGGAGCCTGGATTCAATTTTTTCAATGGAGTGTGTAAGATTTTCGATTGTATTCATGGCGACATCTTACCAAACTGGTTTCAGGGATTACAAGGAAAATCCGGGCTCGATTACCTTTTCGGTCATTCAAATAGATTTTTAGACCTTGATCACCTGCACGTGCAGGATTTCGGTCAAAAAAATAACATAACAAGATAGGCAGGATGGGTAGGATAAGCAGGATACCTTCGG
>JBAWVE010000171.1:0-4847 GCA_037147435.1 Parachlamydiaceae bacterium | reverse complement strand
AGGAAATCAAGCTGATCGGACGGGAGAATCAGCAAACAAATCATGTGTTTATCGATTTAGAATCCGTGAAAAAAGATACGGAATACGAACTTTTTTTCCTGCGTAAGGAAGATGGCACGCGCTTTTTTAGTCCACGCCTAATCAGAAATGTCAAGCTAGTCAGTGATTTTGAAGGCTATCTCCGGGAAGGGAATACAGAGGATCCCCTCTTTAATATTATTGGAATGCCTGACAAGGAGGCTTTGTTCCATGCCCGGGAGATTATTCACTCAACTAAAGAGTTTATTAATCGATTTGTCCAAATTTCAGTGCATACCACGGATCAAGAGTTGGTAAGAAAACTTAATTGCTCGTTGATGGGATTGATGATGGCATCAAATTCAGCTAATCTGTCGCACCGGATGCCCGTGAAAAACTGTCGCGATTACTTTTATGATTTTCTGATCTTCTTTCGTAAATGTGTAAGTTCGACCGAATATCAAAAAATAGTGACCGCAACGCCGGAAGAATTTAATAAACTGGAAAGCTGCACAATTAAACTGATACATTCGCTGTCCACTGCTATCTATACACAACTTTCCGGATCGAATGAATTAGGCGAGCTGGTTCATGGGTTGATCCAGCAGGCAAATGACCAGGTTGCTAAAGACCATAAGCACGCCACTACCTCCTCCAAGACAATTTACGGGCAGTTAGCGGGCGAATATGCTGCATTAACCAAACTAATGAAGCAACATCCAAATGGACCTCTGAATAAAGTTTTAACTGCCCTGGAAGACGGAAAACACAGAGGCTTCGACACTCTATTGCAAGATAATCTCCCGTCAGTTATGTACGCACTGTATATTCAGGACAGCAAATGCCTGATTGCCCGTTGGCCATGTCCAACACATCAGGAGTTAATTAACAAGGCCTGTGTTAACGAAGAGTTTAAAGCCTTTCTGCGATCTTGCGGTCATGAGAATGTGATGGATAGGTGCTTACTATTCAACTTTCAAGATCGTCTGACGTGGAAAGAGCATTTCCGGTGCACTGCTCTGGAAGATCTGTCTAATCATCCTTCATTTAAAAACCATTTAGCTACAGTCACTCTAGCCAAAGATACGGAGTTCTATCATCAAGATTCCCCCTATAGCCAAGAAAACCGCGCGGATGTCTTTATCAAAAATTTCAAGGAGCAATTGACAGATCAAAATTGTGGGTTTGTCATCCCGCCGAAGATCTTCAAGGAGTTGTCGGACTCATTTATCAATCCGGCAATGGAAGCTATTCACCGAATCTTCTTTTCCGGAAAAAATGTACTCCTCAAAGAAAACCGTATGGAATTTATTGAAATATTTTACATCTTCTTACAGTTAAAAATTATCGATTGTGTCAGGCCAAATATCGTTGGTTTTTCATGCAAAGACGGGTTAGATATCTCTCTGTCCGCTGGGGCGGAGTTGTTTATTTTTCTCAAATTGTGCAGCCAGGAACAATTGTCAGAACATGACCGGGAACATTTAGATGTCATGCTTTACGGTCCATGCCTTGTTGGCAGAGAACGGATAATTATGCCCGACCGTTTTGATAGAATGCTTAAAACCATTAAAGTCATCGAAATCGTTCGTGCGCAATACGGTCGTGAAGGGTTTTGCAAGATTATTCAAGAAGCTTTTGGTCTTCTATACAAGTCCCCTGTCCTCAGTGGAAAAATTGCAGGCTACAAAACCTAAAGGCGATAAGGGCGCGAAGCGGCTGTCTGTGTGTCACGGCGTGTTGTGTGAGGGAGTTTTACAAGATAGGCAGGATCTAACGGCAGGATTTTTATGGGGATGAGTTTTGAGGGATGGAAATAGGGGTGTTTGCGTAGTTTATTCAAATACCCCAATTTCAGCTATGATCACCTGCACAAGGAGCCCGACAAGTCGTAAGCACTCCGAAGCATACTTAAAATTTTATCTTTGTTGAAACTATTTAAATAACGACTTTTAATTTGAAATTCCATTGATGTTAATCGATAGTTTTTGTATTCTCTCTTCTCATTCAATCAACTGTTAGGATTAAAAAATGCAAATCAATTCCAATCCAGCCTTTTCGGCGGAAAAATCCAATTTCTTCACATTCTTAAATGAATCAGCCAAAACAGGTAAAAGCAGGACGTTTTACGTCGAACAAAACACGTTGAAATGTACACAATCCTTAGCAGGGAATGTCCACCTTATCTGCAGAAAAATATTCGACCGCATACTCTGCTTTTTCTCTATCAGAAAAGAATCTATAGCTCCGGTCACCAACAAACGCGTCGTTGAGCTTGCATTCATGGCAAAATTAGCTTCAGGCAGAAATTACGTTCAAACAAAAGATGAAGTCTATGCGGTCTGTCAAGCCGCCAAAAGAGTGGTTGGACTCCGCCTGACGGATAAATCAAGTGTCTCAGCTCATAAAGAACTACGCAGCGAGATAGGAAAAATCGCTAAAAAAGCCTTCGGACAACGTCCATGCACTGCCAATGATCTCAAAAATATTGGTCAACAATTTACACAAAATCATTTTGTTGCTCCTTTTCCAAAAGTTGTAAATCAACTTGCAGATTCATTCAACCGCCTCATCGATGACGAAGTCCCCGAAGAAGATCAAAGCGGCTCTGACATGGGTGCCGGACACGAGGCAGAAGAAGAAGGCAATATACCGCCCCCTCCCCTTCCTATCCCTGTCGTCAATGAAGCTCCTGCTGTGATTGAAGCAGATCCCATCGCGCCGATTCCTGAAGAGGTTCCTTCTGTGATTGAAGCTGATCCCATCGCGCTGATTCCCGAAGATGTTGCTCCTGTTCACGCGACCATTAATGCACCGTGGATACTGAGTGGATGGACAACAGGAAAAGTTGCTCTAGGGGCCATTGGAGCTGTTGTGCTTGCGACTAGTGCTTATTACGCTTTCATGAGCGAACCACAGTTGAGTGCAGTCACTGGATTAGCAGTTTATGCGCCTGTGTCCGATGTATGCCCTGCAGAATGGACGACAGCCGTTGGATTTCCTCTGAATCAAGACCAAACTCCGATGGGACAGTGCGCAGCATTAGTTCAGAGTGCTGTTAGAAATTTTGGATCCTATCCTGCAAGTTTGCTATCAAGTTTTCAATCCTCATTGACTCAGACCCCAAGCCTGATGGAGCACTGTGCGGTAACGGTCCAGAACGTTGCTAAAAATCTTGGAACTTGCCCCGCAAGTGTGCTGTCACATTCTCAAACCTCATTAATTCAGAGCCCGAGCCTGATGGAGCAGTGTGCAGCACCAGTTCAAAACGTTATTAAAAGTTTTGGAACTTGTCCCACTGGCTTGCTGTCAAGTTTTCAATCCCCTTTGAATGGGAGCCTGAGTATGATGGAACAGTGTGCGGCAACGGTTCAGAACGCATTTGAAGGTATTGGAACTTGTCCTAATGGATTGCTGTCAAGTTTGCAATCCCCTTTGAATGGGAACTTAAGCATGATGGAACCGTTTGTGGCACCGTCTGTTTTTCCTGCAACGAATTTGACAGCAGACATCGGACAAGAACCATTTCAAACACAACCGGAAGCCCCCAAGGAAGTCTTTTCATGGATCCACGCAGCCCTTGGGACAGGCGTCGCAGCTTTAGGAATTTTCTTCAGCCGCAAACTATGTAGCTCTACTTCTAAATCAAGGCAGTCTAACGTCACAAGCCAGCTCGATCGAGCTGTCACTCAAACACTACCACAACCAACGCCCCAGGTTCCACTAAAAGAAAAGAAGCCAACGATAGTCCAACAAACACATGTAACCCAGATTCTCATACAGACCCAACCAACAATTTCTGATAAGGAAATGGCTGCTACCTTGGGGAAAACCAGACAATCACAAAACAATCCTACTTTCACAAAAGCGCCCCTATCGACACCACCAAAACCGCTACCAAAGCCACCAGTTAAGAATTCGCAAGCGCTTGCAGTTAAATATCATGAAAGTTCGAATTTACGCGACAAACCTGCTGGTAGGGCAATCCCGAGGTTCAAAGCCCGCAAGTTGATACAAAATCGTCAAGCGACGCCAGGAGCTAAGCAAAGCCCGCTTGAGCCTCTTAATCCAGTTCTAGTTAAGCCCCAAACGCCATCGACTTTTGCCTGGAGCCCTGCACCTACACAGTCTCATCGCCAAACGCCTTCTGTCTGGGGAGCTGCACCTCAGTATCATCCTCAACCGGACGCGGCGGCTGCTCCAGCAGATGTACTACAGCAGGAAGTCACCAACGAACCACCAACTCTCTCAATTTTACCATCTAATAAAATCTCTGTAAACCGACAGGAAAACCCGCCTCTTCAATTAGAACGTACTGTCACACACCCGTTGGATTCTAGTAATATCCCTTCGCCGATTCCGGCAGCTTCTAGAGCCCCACAGACACCATCCACTGTAGCCAAATTAAATTTTGCACAAAGGCTGAACTCACAGAATAGACGTAGTTGGGCCACCAATCGAGAAACTGATTTACAAATAAATTATATGTACCACAAAACCGACGATACTGTTTATAATACGGTAGTATCTGTCGGAAATAGTTCACAATTAATTCTATTATTGGAGTCAGGAAGTTTCATGCAGTCAGGTATTCTATAGATTAGCCTGCAGGCACTGACTCACCTTTTCATTCATCTAAACAGATGGGCTATGATTTCCTGCACGGGTAATCATAGCCTCAGAGAGCGGGTAACACAACAAGGTTTAATAATCACCGTAGGCTTACACGGCTTTCTTTTTTGCTCTTTTTTTCGCCATGGTTCAAAGTAAGGCTATTTTGAACCATGCCAGGTTTTGTGTCGGCCCTCCGGGACTCGATCGTTTGTTTG
>JBAWVE010000170.1:0-4893 GCA_037147435.1 Parachlamydiaceae bacterium | reverse complement strand
CCAAGCCCCGGAGGGCCGACACAAAACCATGCCCTGTTACGGTTAAAATATTAGAGTGATAGATGTGGGTTCAGACCTAAAAGGTGATCGAGGCATCAAGTCGAAAATTTTGAAGTGCCCCGAGTTGCATTGAAACAATAACGGGGAAGGAAGGGCAAAAATCGAGTAATTGCAGGGATTGCATTAACCCATTTAGAGGAAAGAAACATTCGGTGAAGGATCATGCCTCTGGAAATTCTTCCACTATATTCACTATTCCAGTACTTTCTGTATAAGTTATCCTGCCCTTTTAACGCGCACGCAGCTGCCAAAACCCCTGAGGTTAAACCCATGGCAAGTCCATCACCTGTTGCGGGAGGTATAACGCCTGCAGCATCCCCAAGAAAATAGACTCCAGGCCATTTAGGTTGGAGTCGAACCCCAAATTCAGGGACGGTTCCGACAAGCCAATCATCAAATACCATAGTGCCTGAAGCCAGTATACGGGAGAGAGGTTCTAATCCGGGGCTATTCAGAACAGATTCAAAGGTTGTCCGAGGTTCTTGATTTTCATCTGAAGAACATGCAATAATTCCCGCTACATTGACACGGTTGTGATCAATCGGTGAAACCCCAAAGTAAGCTCCTTTTGCCATATACATGATTAATTCCTGAATGCGAATTCCTTCGAAATGGGCTTTCACTCCAATGTAACGAGGCGGCGCTTGTTGTCCCAGTAACGAGTTGACAAGACGGCCGGTGCTAATGAGTAAAACTGGAGCCATCCATTTTTCTCCAGAGGATAAACTTACAATGTATGGTTGACCCAAACTTTTTGGAAATTCAATATGTATAATTTGAGCATTTACCTGAAGGATTGCTCCCTTATTTCGAGCTCTTTTTGCTAAAACATCGTCGAGAAAATAGCGAGCAAAGGAAGCTGCTTGATCAGGTAGATCCATATGCCATTCAGTACGTGAAGTCACCAGCTTTAACTGATTAATTTTTATAGGAGGATCAATCCCCCATTTGCTTAAAAGAGGTAAAGCTTCTGGGGAAATAAATTCTCCGCAAATTTTGTGAGAGGGATAGTTGCCACCTTCTAAAAGGGCGACGTGGACTCCGGCCTCGGCAAGGTAATTGGCAGCACTTAAGCCGGCGACTCCCCCACCTAAAATCAGAAAATCAGTTTTCATGTTTTTTTTATCGTTAGTGTCCATCGAAAAGCCCAATTCCAACGGAGTTCATATTGTCCATTGTGAAATCCAGCCATCTTCAAGATGTTAATCCAATCCTGTTTATGAAAACCGCGTTTAATGGAAAGTCGTCCGTCGTGCCATATCAATCGGTTGGGAAAGGCAAAGGAAGCTATCATCGAAAAGCTAGCGTATGCTAAGAAATGTCTTTGAAGATCATTGATAATGACGGCTGAAGAACAGATGCGGTAACTTTCTTTAAGAAAATTGACAAGCTCCTGATCGTTCATATGATGGCATACCAACATGGTTGTGACGACATCAAATTGATTATCCATGTATTTCAGTGTTTTGCCATCCTGAGTTTCGATACTAACCTTATCTTTCTGCACATTGAAAAGTTTCTGTGCCTCCTTGACCGCCGTACTGTTAATATCAATACCGGTAATGGTAGCATGAGGCAACCAGTGCGCTATTTTTTTACAAAGATATCCACCCCCACAACCTACCTCAAGAATAGATTTCGGCATGTTTTTAAGGCGCTTAAACGCTCTTTGCGTCGCGGCAAATCCTCCAAGCCATTGATTGATTCTTCCCAAAAGGGTTAAGCACTCTGAATATTCAGTCATTGTGTAATGATCAGGTCCCAAATCTAAAATTTCTAAATCCGTCGAGCGCTTATTTTGCCACATATGAATCCGGATGCTTCAATAGTATCCCCTCTACAGATAGACCTGGCCCAATCCCTAAACCAATAATTTCTTCCTTAGCCTTCGATTTTTTTAGAATTTCTTTGAGGACAAAAAGAAAAGTGGGACTAGACATATTTCCATAGCTTTCAAGTATTTTCCATGAGGGTTTAAGTTGTTCTGGTTCCAGATTGCACGCCCGGGTAACAGCCTCAAGTATAGATTTACCGCCTGGATGTACCGCCCATGTATAGGATTCGAAAGAATTTTCTTTTCCAATTAATCGAGAAATAAAAGGCGCAACATTCATTTCAATTTTCGACGGCACTAAAGCACTTAACCTCATAAGATATCCAGAATCACCACACTCCCATGTCATCAAATCTTTTGTGTCTTTTATAGCCATCGATGCTTGCTTATGAATCTCTAGAAGCGGTGTTTCTGTAATATTGGGTGAGCTTCCAACTACCACAGCAGCAGCTCCGTCTGCAAAAATTGAATTTGCTATCAAAGTATCTTTATTGATGTCCGATTGAAAATGCAGTGAACACAGTTCTGTACAAACTAAAAGAATACGGTGCTTGGGATTTTCCATAGCCAACGCCTTAGCAATGGCTAATCCCTTGAATGCACCAAAACACCCCATAAAGTTTATTCCAAGTCTTTCGACATGCTGAGGAAGTCCCAGGAGATCGATTAACAAAAATTCAATCCCAGGAGCAATCATCCCTGTACAGGAAACAGAAATGACATGGGTAATGTCTTGTCGGTCACCACCCCATTGTTTTAGAGCCTTATCGCACACTGATTCTGCCAATAAAGGAGCATATTTTTTAAAGATTTCATTTCGTATCGCTGTTTTAGGATTATCCTCACCATAACAAAAAACAGATCCTCTAAGTCCACTTTCAAAAAAATCTTCAATGATGGTATGTCGATGATTGATTTGACTATTCTTTGCAATTCGTGCTAAAAAACGTGCTTGAGGAGTTAATAGATTAAGATGTTTTGATGCAATTTCAGCGAATTGTTCTTGAGAAAGAAAAGTTGAAGGAACTTCAGTTTCAATGGAAAGTATAGTAGCAGTCAATTTTTTAATCCCTCATCCAAGGTAAGTTCTCAAACACCCTAATTTCCATCCCTCAAAAATCATCCCCATAAAAATCCTGCCGTTACATCCTGCCTATCTTGTAAACTTCTGACCAAAAGGTAATCAAGGCCAAATTATGTCATCTCTTAGTATTCGCTCCACAGATGTCGTGCTGTTTCATCTAAAATAACCTTTTCCTCAAACTCGAATTTTCCCCGATCATTGCGGCATTTATCTTTAATCAGCTGATCTTTAATCAGCTGATCGATTTGATCCATTTTTTGAGTTCAGGTTCCAGAGAGAGGCAAACTCCAGCGTAATCAATTTCGACGGATCGGCATTTTTTGCCCTTCCGAGAAATTGATTTAGCTGGAGAAAGCCTCTCTCTGGAACCTGAACTCAAAAAATGTACAAAGTCGAGATCATAGCAACTGTAAACCCTTTAGTTTATTACTACGGTAAGGGGCGAGCTTTCTACTCCCAGGCTGTTAAATGATCTGAGAACGTATGTATACACGACCTTAGATTGACGGTTATGGTCGTTGTAAAAAAATGGTCCTGCCGTGCCCGTTGTAGTAATGAGCACTCCATCACGATAAAGGTGGTACCCAACTACCGCCTGGTCTGGACTTGCCGCCCATGTCAAATGATTGATACGGTCTGTCTGGGTAAGGAATTTAGATTTAATAACCTTTCCTGTAAAGCTTGCAGAAGATAATGGAGCAGTCAAAAGGGCTATTCCATAAGGACCAGTAAACCCTGTGATAGTTGCCACGACTGTATTGGATGCTGTTGCAATGACAGAAATTGTGCCGTCATAGTAATTGGTGACGTACACGTAATCTCCATTAGCAGAAATCACAGCACCGACGGGTCCACTGCCTACTGTGATAGTCGCCACGACTGTGTTACTCGAAGTTTCGATAACGGATACATCGCTAGGTGCGTCAACCACATTTAGGTTTACATTGGTCACATACACATAATCGCCGTTTGGGGTAATTGTAACAGCATAGGGATAAATGCCGACATCAATAGTGGAAACGATGGTATTGTCCGACGTATCAATAACAGATACATTATTGCCCTCGCCATTGGTGACGTATGCATAACTGCCATCAGGAGTGATCGCAACGTTGACAGGTCTATTCAACCCTGTAATAGTTGCATAGACCGTATTGGTTGCGGTATTGATGACTGAGATATTGTCAGAATTGAAATTAGCGACATATGCATAGTTCCCATTGGGGGTGATGGCGATACCATAAGCTTCATCGCCAACGGTAATAGTGGCAGTAGTTGTATTAATTGACGTATTTATTACAGAGACATTCGTGGTGTAACCATTGGTGACATATGCATAGTTTCCGTTAGGTGTGATTGCAATAGCAAGGGGCCCTCCACCGATCGGAATGGTTGTGGTCAGTTTATTGGTTGCAGTCTCGATAATAGCAACATTGCTGTCGTAATAAATGGTGACATAGGCCTCCTTTCCGTCCGGTGTGATAGCCACTACAACAGGCCCATAACCCACTGTAACAGTTGCAACGATAGTGTTAGTGATTGTGTCAACGACGGAGACAGTACTAATGTCGTCATTGGCAACATATAGGTAATCAGCAAACGTTTGTCCAGAAAAAATCGTAAAAGTCCCAAGCAGTAGTGTAAACTTGAAACAGAACGATTTAAATCTCATGTGTGGAATGTTGGAAAAACTAATATAATGTTTCATCGCATCACCTATTTTAGGGTTGTTGCCGATATTAATATGGACTTGATTGATAGTGCAATCATTAATCTGTTGTCAATGAAATTGTGTAAGTGCTCATAGTTCCGCTCGCAGGCTCGCTCCACTTGGGTGCATACTTGTACCCACATCTTTTTAAGGCTGAAAAAAGCTACGGGCTTACACGTCCCTTTCTTTTTTGCTCTTTTTTCG
>JBAWVE010000169.1:0-4917 GCA_037147435.1 Parachlamydiaceae bacterium | reverse complement strand
AACACGCCGTCGCACAAATGAAGCCATTCTGCAAAATTCTGACCGAAAGTTTTCAATGTGAAGGTGATCAAGGCCGAAAACTTAATCGAAAAATCAAGATGTCTCTACCGTCCCTTATCTTAAATGGACACACCCTGCTGCTTGAGGAGGACTGGTAAAACATCCACAATTGTTGGACGCCATGACAACCCTTTCTTATAGACAAGCTGTGCCGCTAGGTAGCAGGCCACGACTGCTTTCTTGTGGTGATCCGGTATCTCTCTCAAAATTTCAGAGCGGAACCTGTTACGCAGTGTCGGCAAACAGTAGTTTAGGAAACATCTTGTCAATGGATCTTCTGGGTCCGGCGACCAGGGGAATGAATCTAAAGCATCGAGTATTTGATAGGTAAATTCGTTAATGCGCTCTGAAATTTGGCTGGAAATATCCGTTAAGAATTCTTTGTTTTCTTTGTGGGTGCGCAGCAGCAGCTGAGCTTCATTGGCAGCGCACTGGCTAAGGCGCTCCAGGATCTCCTGAACCAGGACGCTCTTATTTGCGATAAAAAGTTCATCAGTTAAGGCCAAACCGCAGAGAACTTCAAATGAAGAGCAAATTACACCCGTCTTATTAGCTGAGCTGTCTTTAATAATTAACACGCCAAGTTTTTCCAGCATACGGCGGGCTTTGGGAGTAATATATAAGTTAGCACCCTCGATGATACCATGTGAGGTTGGTCTTCCCGTTTCATCGAGGAATTCCTTAATATTTTCCTCATTTAGCGTTCTTGGCCTTCCTCCGGCCGGAATAAAAATATCAGCCTTTGTTTGGTGGACAGTATATCGCAGCATGTGGTTCATGTCACTTCCTGAGAGCCATTTCTCTTCCAGTTTATCGTTGTTTTTCGTCCAGCACAGTGTTTGTGTGACAAAGGCTGTTGGACTCCTTTTGGCATTTTTATCCAGCAAAAACCCTCCGCTGGATAGTTTCTCCGGGGGGTAGTATTTGAGCGGCTTTCCCTGCTTAAATAATTCCACTAGTGTTTCCAAATCTAGTCCTTGAGGATCGTAAATAGTCCCTGAAACATCTATTGTGGCAAGCAGTTTCGCTGTTTTGGAATAGTAGCGATACAGGTTGCAAATCTGATTTCCAGCGACATCGCCATCGGGGCCTCCCGACATCTTGACGGTAAAGGGCGTTTTTGATGGATCGATCCCCAAATAGCGCAAGAGGGCTTCCATATACACGTTCACGCCAAGTGAAGTCACACCATACTCTTTGTGATTAATGCCAACCTTGGGTTTGCTAGAGATAAAAGCTTTGCCCGGTTTATAGTTGTATTTTTTACTGAAGTCGGCGATCCACTGTATCATTTTGTCATGCATATTTTCATCCGGTCCAAGATACAAATATTCAGGGTGGTGCCAATAGTCAATAATATTCTTCGCGCGGATAACGCCATCAGGGTCGCAGTTAACAATAACGACTAAGCTCTCAATGAAAGAACGTTGGGCTTGATGTAAATACTCGAGAATCTGTTCACTCCTGAAGAGTTCAACTTTCTTGTCGATCTCATCTTTAAGAATAGCTGCCATTTCCAATTCTTTTTGCAGTACAAGCGACTCGGATTCTAGTCGATCAAAAGGATTTAAAAAAATAATCCCTTTTGCGCCAGCTTCAGGGATATCCTTGTTTTTCATGTGCTGCGTCCACGCGAGGTTATAGCATTCAGAAAAAACATTATTGCGTTCTGAAGCAACCTGTTCAGGATTTGCCGGATAGACTGTGCGTAGGCCGCCACGGGCCAAATCTTTGAAACGGATATGAAAACCAAAAAAATGCATTCCTTTCATAAAGAAAATGGCATATGGAAGCTCCGGGAATTTTTTTTCCCGCTCAAAAGGAATTTCATCAAGGTAGCGCGGGTCAAGGCGGAAGCTATGCGCGGTAAGATTAGTGCGAAAAAAATTCGTCTTCAAAGTGAAGTGAACCATGTTCATCGCTTGCCGCAGCACAGTTTTTCTGCGGTTGTCGTTGTTTTCCTGGCCTGTATCCAGCTTACCCACATCGGTAAGAAATTGTTCCCTGATCTTCAAATATGTGTCAAAATTGTGAAAATCAGGATCGAATTTAGCGCGGAATGCTTCGCACAACGTCGCTGTAAGCTCGGGGTGGCGGCATAAGGATTCCTCAATATTTTCCATAGTATAGAGATTTGGATCGACCTGAACGAGCGCTTGATGGATGAAATTGATGGCTGACCTGAGGAAGTTGCCCATGCTCCCTGCGACGATATGTTTGCTGACGAGCTGTTGATCGACAATATCAAAACTGGCAAAATATTTTACAGTCAGCAATTCTCTCAAAAAGTCAACGATATTGGCAATATCCCAAGCTGCCTGGCCCGAGCTCCCATGCAACTCCAAAGTCATCACAAGAGTACTTTCTGTGCTGTATGTCTTGACATATGACGCATTAACCCGCTTCATCATCAGGTGATGTCGTTGGATGATTCGGGCCATCCTGTAAAGAAAATTATGTTTAGGGGTATTGCGCCACGCTAAAACAATGAGCATGGAGGCTTCATTGTTCTCTTCCCAGTTTTCATTATATCGCACTTCGTATTGACAATTGTCCCGGGTTTGAGCTCTGAAAAACATGTCAATAGCCATGACTAAGCGCTCGATATTAAGAGAACCCAAAAATCGTATGTTAATTCCCCCAAGCAATTTTTCGAATCCTTCGTCGGTGAGTTCCGGATTTCGTTTCTTTACATGCGCCCGCAGCTCTTCTTTTGCTTCCAGGGCAAACGGAGTCCCCACTCTTTCCACGGCTTCAGTAAAATAAATGACGGTGATGCGTAAATTGGTTTCGATATCAGGGAATGGAGGCGGTGTTTTCGACACAAAAACCTGATAGTTTTTGATTCCATAAAACGAATAGTTTTGAAGGACGCGCAGGTCAGCATCCGGACTGTCAAGGCAGAGAATAATGGCAGCATTTTTCAAATGGATTGTTGAGAAGTTATCCTGTAATTCAAAACCCATCAAGTTGTGAGTGACAAGAACAATATTATCTTCGTTAACTTCGTCAAAAAATGCACGAGGCATTGAACTTTCAAGCCAGTGGTAGTAATTTTGAAACTTGCGCCCTTCATTCTCAATGGTAAGGGTCAATCGTTCACGTGGAGGGGGATTTTCCTGTGGCATAATTTCAACTCCTGTTTTTTCGGACTATAGTGCCTTTCAGGAATTAAACGCAAAGAATAGACTTGATGATGCAGTCATATGAAATGGACGGCCTTGATCCGCTTTTCGCTCATCCAAGCCGATAGCCGATGATCACCTGCACGTGCAGGTGATCAAGGCCGGAATTAGAACAGCTGACCGACCACGAAGTCAGAATCATCGCCAGAAAGTGTGAGCGAAAAGGGGCTCAAGGTCTTTTTTTCAAAATCCCGCGTACCGGACCGGGATTAGGCACCTGCCCTTGCAGGGTTTCATCCTGACTAATTGGAGGCATCTCAGCGCCCGCAAACCGGAGTGTACGACCTCCTGAATTAGGTGTGTACGAAGCACAAGCGGAAGCTTGTCTACGTTCAGCGGGTTTTAGTCGATCAGGAATTATAGAATTCATGCGATCAACAATCGAAGAATCAGCAAATTGTTTTATTAGTATTGCAATACGCGGATCTTCCTTCCTTGAAGAGGTGGCGGAAGGAGCGCTCGCTGCGCCAGCCGCTGGAGGTCTTGTTCTATCATGATAACTATAATCACGTAAACTACTATTTAAATTAAACATAACAACCTTAAAATTTGATTAAAAAGATCAATAATTAAAAATAATTAAATCATAAATTAGTTGGCGTTTAAAAGGCAATAAAAAAATAAAATAACTCGCCAGCCGAAGGTATTCTGCTTATCCTACCCATCCTGCCAATCCTGTTATTTTTTTTTGACTGAAAATCCTCTTCGGTCAGGTGATCATGGTCATCGAAAAGTGTTACCTTCATTTGAACCATGCCGGAAATTGACGTCAATTACCGAATTTCCTCTGGAAGTATTCACCTCTTATTTGTATTCTTCAGTACGTTGGGTTGATCGTGGGTCAACAGACTTAACACCACTTTTCGAGGAAAGAATTCATGGATCCGTTAGTGACTGTACTTATTTTCGTGTTGGCTGGGGTAATGATGTATTACATAGCGATTGCATTTTCAGAATGGGTAGTAGGACGGAAAATTTCAGCGCGCTTTCTTTTGAAAAATTTTGGTCAGAAGATGTGGATGACAACGGGGCTTGGTCTCTTTTTTGCCGCGATCTATCTTTTAGTGATATTTGGAGGATCATATCTTTTTGATGAAAAATCGCGTCTTAGTCTGCTGTTGCTGATGTACAAACAGCCTGTAGATTTTATCTATTTAGGGCTTTTGACTTTTGCCTGTGCCTCTCTATTAATTTACTTCGCCCGAATGGTCATAATACACCTGTATAACACTAGAAATTTCTGAACGAACAACCGTAATTTCATTCTGTGTTCTGCGATCCAGTTTTTTCAAGGTGGGTTTCTGCAATGTGGACAATTGTTCGAGCCTTAAGAAATTTATAGGCCCCCATTTTAGTTTCGGTAGTACCGGGAATGCGCCGTCTTACTAAATCTCTGATAAAAGCCATATGAGCCTGTGAAGCGCAGGTTCCGCATATCCTGTAAAACTCTCAGCGAAAAGGTGATCAAAGCCTCCAATTGGGCCTTGATTACCTTTTCGGTCAAAAAACATGCCTCCTGAAAATATTCGGTGGCGAGTTTTTGTGTCGGCCCTCCGGGACTCGCCTATTTGCTTGGATGGTTCCCGGGCTTCACTCGCTCCTCCGGAGCATCGTCTCAGCCTGGGAACCATCCAAGCAAATAAGCGAGTCCCGGAGGGCCGACACAAAACCA
>JBAWVE010000168.1:0-4918 GCA_037147435.1 Parachlamydiaceae bacterium | reverse complement strand
CCATGTTCGGTTACTATTAAATTATTAGATTAACACTTGTGGGTAACGACAAGCTGCCACTGGATCAACAATCCGTTTGCTAACTGAAGGTATCCTGCTTATCCTACCCATCCTGCCTATCCTGTAAAACTCCCTCGCACAACACGCCATCACACAAATACAGCCATTCTACAAAATTCTGACCGAAAGTTTTCACTGTGGAGGTGATCAAGGCCCTCTTTACATAGCAGTTTCTCCTCTTGATTTATCCCACCCCTAATTGCTGTATTTATTGTATTTAGTTGTATTATTTTGTTTCATATATTAACATTACAATAAATACAAAAAAAACAAATATAACCAAAACCATAATATGACCCTCAGCAGTACTGAACCAACCAAGTTACTTCTATCGGATATTTCTAGTACACTTCCGCAGAACACTGCTGTCAAGAGGCCATCGGGCTTATTGCCTAAATCAGGCATACAAAAACTCGAGCTAGAATTAGAAACAACCGTCGAAAAAGTCGGACGGGCATGGAGGGGTCACCTCGCTTTACTCACCGATCTGGAAGATGCACAATATATCCAGGAACTCCCCCATCACGAAATGCTGCGATGGACACACTCTTCGCACAGCCAGATAGTAGAAGCGGCAATCCACGATTACAAAGAAATTCAGAAATCAGAGTCAAAAGTGCTAGCGATCGTAGATGATCATTTCAAAATGGCACAAGCAAACCTCATCGTCAGGGATTCAGGTTCCGAGGATTGTGATGATTTATCAGCTTTACCTACCGTTTCAAGTGTAATGAAAACTATATATGGCGACGCCTATCTAAAACGTTTAAATGACGTGGTTGCACAGGCCATTAAAGCAAGAACGCTTTCAAGAATAAATTATGAAGTTCTTGTATTTACAGCTATAGGGGACAAAAGAACTGGAACATTACCTTGCTATACCGTCAAAAAAAACTCAGAACTCTCGCCATATGTGCTTTGTGGAGGGGTCTATTTCACTGCCGCAGCTTACCATGACTTTATGTGTATGGAGAAAGAACTGACATGCAATGAAGCACAACTTGATCTGGTGGTGCAGGCACTGGCCAAAAATGAGCTTTTCAGCTGGAATTTTATACAGGAAGGATGCAATCAACGCTCTAAACTTATAGTTTGCCTTTTAATCTTAATGGGAATTCCCGAGCAGTCTTTAAAGAAATGCTTTGCATTCACAAAAGAACCTTTTGCGCTTGATGATCATTTCGGAAATAAAACAGGCTGGGATTTTCATACTGCAATTCAAATCATGCTGGACGATGGCGGGGTGAGGATCATCGACCCTACACTTGAGCCCACAAGATCTCTTTGCCCTATTGAGTGGGTAAAAAAATTACATCCTCAATATAACCCATCTACAGATTATCGTGGGCATAAGACTACACAACGCATCAATTACGGGACTTCGGTCTGCGTTTCCTATGTTGCAAACCTAGATCAAGAGGTTAGCAAGGATAAAGCACCATTTATTCGCTTGTGGCACCCCCCTATAAAATCGAACAAAGGCCGAATCAAGAGTTTAGCGTGCTTACAATATGTCTTGGAAATAGATCTTCTCAGTCAGATGCTTTTCTAAAAGTCCATGCCGCAGTAGCAATTTGAAGAATTTTGATGGCGGGAGGGCGCGAAGCGTTTGGAGTGCAGGCGACTTGCCGCACTCCAAAACGACTATTTTTTTAATTGCTTGACGAAACTGATGACATCGCCGACAGTTTTGAGTTTCTCTGCTTCTGCTTCAGAGATCTCACAACCGAAACGTTCTTCCAAAGTCATCACGAGTTCTGTGAGGTCTAGGGAATCGGCATTTAAGTCTTCTACAAAAGATTTTTCGGGAGTAACATCTGCTTTGTCCACACCGAGTTGTTCGACAACGAGATCAATAACTTCTTGTTCTAATGACATAATATTTTCCTTACGGGTTTAAAATAAATCTACAATTCTTACATTACCATGCCGCCGTCGACGGTGATCACTTGTCCGGTGATGTACTCGGACCAGGGACATGCCAAAAAGAGGACGGTATTGGCGATATCATCGGGTGACCCCATCCTTTGCAGTGGAATCTGTGCCAGTGTTGCGGCTTTTTGTGCCTCTGTCATTGCCTCTGTCATCGGTGTTTCGATGTAACCTGGAGCGATGCAGTTCACAAGAATTTTTCTTGGCGCGAGCTCTTTTGCCAGTGCTTTAGTCAAGCCAATCACTGCTGCTTTGGAAGCAGCATAATTGACTTGCCCTGCATTCCCTGTTAGGCCCACAACGGAGCTCATGTTGATGATCCGCCCTTTCCGCGCTTTCATAAAAGCACGGACGAGAGCATGGCAGGTATTGTAGCATGATTTCACATTTATATCTATTACTGAATCCCAATCTTCCTCAGACATTTTCATTAATAGCTGATCCCGAGTGATCCCCGCATTATTGACCAGGATGTCTACTCCCCCTCTTTTCTCGAGAATTTCCTTGCAAACGCGTTCGACTTCCTGAAAATCTGCAACATTTAGTGGATAAAATAGAGCCCCAGGGCATTGGGTGATCGCCTCAAGTTCTGCAACAACTTGTGCCCCTCTTTCGACATTTGTACCGATGGCAATGACATAGGCTCCATTTTCTGCAAGTTTCTTGGCAACGGCCTTCCCGATGCCCGCTGTCGCGCCTGTAACAATTGCTGTCTGATTATCTAATAGCATGTGCCTATCTCTCATTAAGTAAATGTTCTAATTGTGCCATATCTTCAATTTTTTCCACACTAGTAAAAGCCACAGTGGGATCGATACGTTTGTTGAATCCAGCAAGAACTTTTCCGCACCCTAACTCAACAAACAAGTCAACACCCTCACCGATCAGGAAGCGAATGCTTTGTTCCCAGCGCACTGGATGTGTCACCTGTTTAATGAGGTTGCGCCGAATCTCTGCAACATCCTGAACAGCATTTCCCGTGACATTCATAACGAGTTCGCCTATGCCATTCTTCAACTCTACCTGCTCAATAAATGGAGCCAGTTGATCTTCTGCCAATTGCATCAATCCACTATGAAAGGCGCCATGCACCTGTATCGGCAAAACGCGCTTAGCCCCTTTAGCTTTAGCTGCGGCAGATCCGGCTTCGATCCCTTTGAGGGTGCCTGAGATAACAACCTGACCTGGACAATTAAAATTTGCAGCCCATAACTCGTGCGGCATTCCGACCTCTTTAACCACTTGAGAGGCCGTTTCCGCGTCGAGCCCGACAATCACGGCCATTGTCCCTTTGGTACGCTCGCAGGCATCATTCATATACTGGCCGCGATGGGCAACGAGGGAAACTCCATCGGAAAAAGCCAAGCGCCTTGATGCTGTCAACGCTGTATATTCACCTAAACTAAGACCAGCACAAGCCGAGGGAACAATCTGGGGAAACAGCGACGTCACCGCACGCAAGATAGCATTGCTAGCGACATAAATACCCAGCTGACTATTTTTCGTCTCGGTCAAAGTCGTTTCCGGTCCTTCAAATACAAGAGAAGAGAGTTTGCGGCCCAAAATATCATCAGCCTCAACGAAAGTGTCCCTAGCAACGGGGTAAGTATTGAAGAAGTCTTTAGCCATTCCCGTATACTGAGCGCCTTGCCCAGGAAATAAAAAAGCAATTTTGCGATAGCGCGACATTAGATCTCCCGTTGTGTTAAAATGATTGCCCCCCAAGTTAAGCCAGCGCCAAAGGCGACGAGGAGGATGTGTTGCCCAGTGGTGATCTGATGCTCACAAACCAATTCGTCTAATGCAATGGCGATGCTGGAGGCTGAGGTATTTCCATATTTATGCACTGTCTTATACATTTTTTCGTAAGGGATACTAAATCCTTTAGCAATGGCATCCATGATGCGCATGTTTGCCTGATGGGGAACTAGCCATTCAACCTGGCTGTCGACAAGACCGGCCTTTTCCAGACACTCTTTGGCCGCAGCACTCATTCGTCTGACGGCATGTTTAAAGACCTCTTTACCGTCCATTTTGAAGTAATGAAGCCTTCCGGAGATCGTTCCAACAGTCGGTAAATTTCGTACTCCTCCAGCAGGAATAAAAAGCAACTCAGCCAGTGAACCGTCGGCACCTAATGAGAGGGAATCAATACCCAAACCTTTGCCCTTGCCTTCGACAACTACCGCCGCAGCACCATCGCCGAATAGCACGCATGTAGAACGGTCTTCGTAGTCGACAAATGCGGACATTTTTTCTGATGCCACAACTAGAACACGCTGATACATTCCCGAGTCGACATAAGCTTTAGCCACGGAGAGTGCATAAAGGAATCCTGAACAGGCAGCTTGTAAATCGAAAGCGGCTATTTTTTTTTCGCAGCCAAGGAGGTTAGCGATAAGGGCGGCGACACTTGAGGATGTATAATCGGGGGTCATGGTGGCCACGATGATGGCATCGATGTCATCTACCGTAAGCTTTGCGGAATGCAATGCTTTTCGTGCTGCCGCAGCGCCCATATCGGAAGTATACTCATTAGAAGCGGCAATCCGCCGTTCTTTAATGCCCGTCCGTGAGACAATCCAGTCGTCCGTGGTGTCTACAATTTCCTCTAAGTCTTTGTTTGTCAAAACCTTTTCAGGAAGATAGGATCCAATTCCCGTAATCCGCGCCTTGCCTTGATGACTCATAATGCTCCAGCTTGTGATAAGGTGTTATTGTAACCTAATCCACATTAAAAAGAAAGCAGCTGTTTCGACATTCAGCAGCTCCCATAAAAGAAATCGCAGTATGAAGTTCTCTCTGAACATTTGAACGCGAAGATCGCGAAGCAAGCGAAGACAAAGCAAAGATTTTTCATAACAGAAAGATTTTTTTGGCATGGTTCAAATGAAGGTAACACTTTTGGATGGCCATGATCACCTGA
>JBAWVE010000167.1:0-4928 GCA_037147435.1 Parachlamydiaceae bacterium | reverse complement strand
TTTTGATTACTTTGTGCTACCCATTTTAGTTCCATTTTGAACCATGCCCATTTTTTCCTTCTTACAATAAAAACAATCTCCGGATTTTGGACCGGACACCTTTTTTAATTTGTGAAGAAAGATCAAGACTTTATGCTACGGTTTTGGATTTGGAATGGCGCGAACCATGAATTCATCAAAGAGAGGTACAGTGAATGCAAGTTCTCCGTAAGCCGGACTATAGATCATTCCTTTTTTGATCAAATTAGCTCTAACAGCTGCAACACTGGTAACTTTGATATTTAAGAGATCTGCAATTTCTCCTGTCTTATAAGGCCCAGCACCAAGCCTTGCCATCTCCCGTAAAAAATTCTTTTCGCTGGGAATCAAGCGATCAAAACGAACTCTAAAAAAATTGTCATCAAGTCGTTTGATAACAGTGTCTGTAGCATTTAGAACAGTTTGCAGAGATATTGGACTTCTCTTGGCTTGGTTCCAGGTCTGATAACCCCATTCTTGAAGGAAATATGGATAACCCTTGGTTAATCGGTATATCTCCATCAATGAGGCAGGTTCGAAAGTTACCCCTTCTTCTTGTGCAGGCTCTTGTAAAGCTCTTGCAGCATCAGCTTCCGTCAACGCACCTATATTGGGAAAGTTAAAAAGTCGCTCAGCATATGATTTCGAATCGCCTGCCAAGCCAGGAAGGATAGGTAAACCAGCACCAAGGAGTATTAGAGGAAGCTGACGCTGTTGTATTTTATGCATTGCCATGATTAGGGCACCGAGTTCTTTTTTGCTCAGATATTGAATCTCATCAATCAAAATAGCGACAGTGCTTTGACGTTCTTCGGCAGCTTCTGCAATAGCAACAAAAAGGTTGGGTAGATCGATCTCTAAATCACCACTATCTGCGGTACCTCTTTCTGGGTCAATATCCAACCCAATAGTCACATCATTGACTGTAATCTTGAGTGCACCGATGAAACTTCGTAAGACGGATAGGCCACGTTTCACTTTGTTGCCAAGTCCTGCAGAGCGATCCAACTCAAACAAAAGTTTCCAAAGGTGTGGAGCAATCAAAGGGCCTAAAGCTTTATTTTCATGTGCTTCAATGGAAATCGTTCGGTATTCTTCCTTTCCAGCCATCCGTTCCATTTCGTTAAGTAAGACCGTCTTTCCAACACCACGAAGGCCGGTAAGGAGCATACTTTTCTCGGGGCGCTTCCGTTTGATGCGTTTCATTAAGACGTGAGCGTCCTCAAGAATAGGGTCTCTTCCGACCAGCTCCGGTGGAGGGGCGCCGGCACCGGGTGAAAATGGGTTTTGAGTCCGATCCATAGATATTCTCCCAAGTTATTCTAAGTTATATGTAGTTATGCCTGAAATCAACAATAACTAGCAATAACTAGAAATTCCAAGAGGTTTCAAGGGTTGCCTTCCCTGTTGCTTGCTTGCCCTCGAATTTATTTTATCTTAACAGTTTCTTGTTAGAATATACTTAATTATTAAAATTTATTAAAAAGGATCTTATGAACTTTTCTTATCTTGATAACTTCACTAGCGATTCCATTCCTGCTCTCCCTTCATTCTCGAAACTTGTGAACTCCACCAAAACACTCAGGTTTATAAGTTCGTTCTGTAACGTGGCAAGCCTCTTCGTCCAAAGACAATGGAGCGGAAAAGCGGTTGTACTCTCACAAACAGATCATGATCCAAACGGTTTCAAACCATTGCTAGACAAAGTGAGAAGATTAACTTCATTCAAGGAATGGGAAAAAAATCATGGGGTGAAACCGGTTCGCGAAGTTATAGTCGGATTTTCTACAGAAAATTCAGAGAAAATATTTATCAAAGCTCTTATTGGTTTGTTTCAGAAGGGGTTAGGAAGTAAAAAAGCCGAACGTTTGGACATTTCTGACAAAACGTTCGGTAATGTGCCTAAAAGAGGAATCGAACCCCCGACCTTCGCATTACGAATGCGGGGGAATCCTTGACAATCCAACATGAACCAGTCGCTATGAACATGATCATAAGCAACATGTGATTTGATTGCTATTCGTTTTTGCTGGTTTGTAATGGTTATTTTGATATGCCGTTGCACCGCCATTGCACCGTGAACGAAAGCATTAATAATAAGAAAAAAATTATAAAGAGCAGGTTAAGGCAACGCTTTGAATCTCGGATTATGCAATTTGCTTTTGCACTGAGGACATTCGACCATTCCATATGTAGATTGGGACTGCCAAGCTTCCTGACAAAAAGGACACATCAACCACGTATCTCCTAGATCTTCGGCAATCTCTCGGATCTCTGGAATAGGTGCTCCAAGCTCTTCTTTTTCGCCTTCATTGATGAGTCGATCAGCAATTGTGTTAAGTTCATTGACTGTCAAAACAAATTCAGGACCCGCATCCATTAATGAAATTCTGTTTAAGACAGCATCAATGTCAGAAACACATTCTCTCCGATAGGAAACATACCAATGCGCAGCCAAGCTAGAAATCTTTTGAATGTTATATCCTTGAGAGAGTTCTCTTTTTAGCTCTTCGCCGATAAGTCTTTTAGTGCACATTACAACTTGACTAAGTAATAGGTGGGATCAAACTACCTAGCTGATCAATGTGTAGCGTCCAAGGTTCGTAAGTATCAGTAGCAAATACCTCAAGATGTGAACCATTAGAAAGTAAAAAAATAGGGTCTATTAGTGAATCGTCGGTAAAGGTAAAATCAACTATTTGAAGCTCATTAATATTTTTAATTAATTCGATTGAGTTTTTATCAAAACAGCCACAAGTCACACGGTTATTTTTCTTAAGCCGCCAAGCGCTCATTGTTGTAAAATTCCAATCAGGACCATACATGTTAAGAATCGTACCATCCCATTGGATACTGTGTATTCTTAGAGGAAGATGTGATTTGATTTTGTTTACTATTTCATTGTTGTTCATGGTTCTAATTCCAGGTGAGAGTGTTCTCGGACATACTGTCGTCGTGCCATTCCATCCAATCCCTTGGGTGGTTGAGGAGGTTTTCCGGTAAAGGGACTAATTGGTCCTCTCCTTTTTTCCTTTTTATTTTAAGAGGTCCTCTTTGGCAGTCTGAATCGCTAAAGCAAATTCATCAAGGGAAAACTTCCAAGATGAAGATTGATCAGAAGGGAAAAATATTTCTATTTCCATTTTATCTTTACCATTTTCTTGTGTAACTAAAGCGACAGTTTGATTCTCATAACAAATATCCGCTAGCATCTCCTCATAGTCCACATCACTACATAGCCGAATTCGAAATTTGTGTGGCATAATCTAAACTCCTTTGCTCTGTATGAATCCTCTAAAATTGGGAGGCTAGAACATTATGGTCTGTTAAGGCAGGGTTTTGATTCTTGGATTATGCAATTTGCTACCAAGCTCACGTTTTATCGTCATAATCAAAGTTCCTTTCCAATCGGAGGGTAGTGTGGAACAGATAACTCCTGCCCATTAATTTGTTTGGGATGTACAATTCTAACCTTGCTTGTATGATCACGGCATTCCATCCACGTTCGTGTACACGAGGTGAGGTATTCATTTGTGTGATGACCCAGATCTTTTGATTTTATTTATAGCTGATTCAATTTCTTTGATTAAACGTTCTTCACCATAATAAGAAGAATTTTCCTTGCGCAATTGTTCGTTGGGTTCATAATAATCCAAATCATATGCCAGTTCATTAAAGATTTCGTGTTCAACGGTTTCAGTATCAGAATTCCATACAGATTGCTGAAAATCTTCAATTAACTCACTTTTGTTATAGTTTTCTTTAATAATTGAATACAGAATTTTAATTAATTGATCGGTTTGTTTGTCGTTCATGGTTATCTATCTATCTATTTGTTTGTTGGAATCGGTTGTTTTCTAGTTTACTTCCTCTTATTACGGTCGTAATGCGCCCAGTTGATGGGTTTTGTCCGACTAATAATGATTTACCACTTGCAAATCCTTCCTTTAGAATATAACTGTAAGCATCGTTTTTTGGATCGTAATATTTAACTCCTTTTCTTAATGCAGCCTCTATCATTTTTTTTGAAATTCCTCTCAGCTCCATACGCTCTTGAGCGTGTTTGCTAATTTGAAATTGTAAATGAGGAGCTTTTTTGCTCCCGGAGAATGACCATTGAGCTATAGTTTCCGTTTTTTCGGTGATGATGTCGGCTGTTTTAAAATTATGCGAAACCGATAGACGAGCTTGTTTAACCGCGAGTTCTGATTCATTTGCCATTTGGGTAATCTGACGCGCATGCTTAAAATTTTTTAAGTTTTTTGAAGTCGTAAACGCTCTTTTGATCATACGAAAAGCGGTTAATGAGCCTTTAATGGCGGCAGCACCACCTTTGATCCATGTAGTGCCATAGAAGCAGCCGGCTGCTAGGGATCCTCCTGTGCCAGCATAGTATCCGATACGGTTGGAGAGAGACGAGTGCTGATGTTCTCCCAAGACATAGTCGGAGGTTCCAAAAGAAGCGTCATCGACAAATCCTCTTGTTGATCCTCTTGTAAACTCCTTTACGCTGCGGCCGAGCGCTTCGCACTCCTCTTTCCATAGTCCGTATGGGTCAACGTAGATGAGCGGATTATTATTCACATAGGCGTATAGATTGGGTCCATCGGCGAATCCCGCAGGATCGGGCGTCAGCCAAATGCCGAGTTGTGGATCGTATGCTCTTTTCGCAAATTGATAGGTACCGGTCATTGTATCGAAACGCTGTCCGAAAAGAAGCCAGGGAGATTCGATTTCTCCTTCATGAACAAAGTCTCCAAAAGCGTCATAGCGATAGGTTGCTACGGCATTCTCATCATCAAGAAGTGCCGTAATATCGCCTCGATGGTTTCGGATCACAGCATAGGATTTGCCCTCAAGTTCGATGACAAAGGGAGAATGCAATCCATGGATAGCTTTGAAGCTGGCAA
>JBAWVE010000166.1:0-4936 GCA_037147435.1 Parachlamydiaceae bacterium | reverse complement strand
CAGGTGATCATGGCCATCCAAAAGTGTTACCTTCATTTGAACCATGCCCTATTTTTATTAATTATATTTAATATTAGCTAAGCAATCAAGGCGTTTGATTAAAAAGATTTGACAGCAAACAGTAGTTCTTGAGAAGAATTGGGGCTATTTTGTATCGCCCCGCTGGGGCTCTATTATGGTGGTATGGGGTCCCAATATAGGAAAGGATTCGACAGTCAACGAGAAGGCTGCCGGCTTGGTGTCAAGCCGGCAGCAGGGCAACTTATGCTTTGATCTTAATGTCAACGCCGGCAGGCAGAGTCAACGTCTTTAGAGCGTCGATGGTCTTGCCTGTAGGATTGAGTATATCAATCAAGCGTTTGTGCGTCCGCATTTCAAACTGTTCGCGCGATTTGCGGTCAATGTTTGGAGAACGCAGAACGGTAAAGCGTTCGATCTTCGTCGGCATAGGAATCGGGCCAGCAACACCAGCGCCGGTACGTTTTGCCGTTTCCACGATATCTGCAGTGGAGCGATCCAGAATCCGTTGGTCGTACCCTTTCAGGCGGATGCGGATTTTCTGGCGTGCTTGTTTAGGCACTTTCTCCTGCTTTGGTTGTTTATCTTGTTTTGCCATAGCTAAATGAACCTTACTTCTTAATGATTTCTTCCTGGATCTTTGTGGGCACGCGCTCAAAGTGGCTCGGCTCCATCACGTATGTGGCTCGTCCCGATGATAGGGAACGCAGTTGTGTGGAATAGCCAAACATCTCGCTAAGGGGAACCTCTGCGTGAATGATGACTGCTCCTTTGTGGTTGTCTTGCCCGATAATCTGGCCTCGACGACGGTTTAAGTCGCCGATGACGTCACCCATTGCCGTTTCAGGCGAAGTGACATCGACCTTCATGATCGGTTCGAGAAGAATAGGCTTCGCTTTCTTCGCAGCATCTTTCAATGCCATCGATCCGCAAATTTTAAACGCCATCTCGCTCGAGTCCACATCGTGGTAAGAACCGTAGACGATGTCCACGATGACGTCGACAAGGCTGTAGCCTGCGAGTACACCGGTGATGATCCCTTCTTCAATCCCTTTAATAGTCGGGGAAATAAATTCTTTTGGAATCACACCACCAACAACCTTGTTGTTGATCTCAACGCCTTTGCCCTTTTCATTCGGCCGCATATCAATCTCAACGTGAGCATACTGGCCTCGACCACCTGACTGCTTGACGTACTTCATCTGGCTTTTGCTTGGGGCCGTGATCGTCTCTTTATACGATACTTGCGGTTTACCAACATTAGCTTCGACAGCAAATTCACGCTTCATGCGGTCATGCAAAATCTCGAGGTGTAATTCGCCCATTCCAGCGATGATCGTCTGTCCGGTCTCTTCGTTTGTTGAGACACGGAATGTTGGATCTTCTTCTGACAAGGCTGAAAGAGCCATGGATAGTTTTTCGCGATCGCCTTTTGATTTCGGCTCGATAGCCATCGAAATCACGGGCTCAGGAAATTCCATCCGTTCCAGCAGGAGAGGGTGGTCTGCAGAGCACAGGGTGTCCCCGGTGCTGGCTTTCTTCAAGCCGATGCAGGCAGCAATATCCCCGGCATGAAACTCTTCACGTTCTTCCCGCTTGTTAGCGTGCATTTCCAGAACACGAGAGATTCTCTCTTTGGTGTCTTTCGTGCTATTGATCAGGCTCATCCCTTTTGTCAATGTACCGCTATAAATTCTGATAAATGTTAGGCGGCCGACATACGGGTCTGTCATGATTTTAAAAGCTAAAGCGGCAAATGGAGCATCGTCTTCAGGGTGTAAAACGATTTCCTGTTCTGTCTTGAGATCAATCGCTTTGACAGGATTACGATCCGCAGGGGATGGCATCCAGCTGACGACTGCATCAAGAAGTTGTTGAACGCCCTTATTTTTGAAGGCCGAACCACAAAGCACAGGATTAAATATATTCGCGCACACACCCTTGCGGATGGCACCGTTGATTTCATCAGGTGTCAATGTGTCGGGGGCTTCTAGGACTTTCGTCATAAAAGCTTCATTCGTCTCATCGACTGTTGCCAATTCATCAAGCAATTCCGCACGCATTTCTTTGCATTTATCCAGGAGATCCGCAGGGATTTCAGTCTCTTCCCAGTCGGCGCCTAATGTCTCGTCATGAAAGAACAGTGCTTTCATTGTGACGAGGTCGACCATGCCTTTAAATTCCGATTCCGCGCCGATTGGGCAGTGGACTGGAATTGCGTTCGCATGGAGTTTCTCGCGCATTGTTTTAATGGCATCGAAGAAGTCTGCACCAGTTCGATCCATTTTGTTGACGAAACAGATGCGGGGAACGCCGTATTTGTCTGCTTGGCGCCAGACAGTTTCTGATTGAGGTTCGACACCGGATACCGAGCAGAAAACTGCGACGGAGCCGTCGAGAACCCGAAGGGAACGTTCGACTTCGATAGTGAAGTCTACGTGGCCTGGGGTGTCGATAATGTTAATTTTAGCGCCTTTCCAGAACACAGTTGTCGCAGCAGAAGTGATCGTGATTCCACGCTCCTGCTCCTGCTCCATCCAGTCCATTGTCGCAGCGCCTTCATGCACTTCACCCATACGGTGAACGCGGCCTGTGTAGTATAAGATCCTTTCAGTCGTCGTCGTTTTTCCTGCATCAATGTGGGCCATGATGCCGATATTACGGACGTTTTTCACATTTTCATCGGGTGATCTTGCCATGAGCGTTGTCTCCTAAACTACCATTTGTAGTGGGCGAAGGCTCTATTGGCTTCGGCCATCCGGTGGGTGTCGTCTTTCTTCTTGATTGTCGACCCTTGATTGTTGAAGCAATCAACAAGTTCATTAGCAAGTCCTTCTTCCATCGAGCGGCCTGTTTTCGAGCGTGAATAGGCAATAATCCAGCGCATCGCCATAGAAACGCGGCGATTTGGCGGGATTTCGATAGGTACTTGGTAAGTAGCACCCCCGATACGACGCGATTTGACTTCGAGAGAAGGTTTCGCGTTTTCCAGGGCTTGCTCGAAGGCTTCCAAAGGGTTTTCTGATTTAACTTTAGAAGCAAATTTTTCGAGTGCGTTGTAGATAATGCGGCGAGCTGTAGATTTTTTACCGCATTCCATCACTTTATTGATAAATTTTGCTAGCAATGTGCTTCCGTAAACTGGATCTGGATCGATCTCTCGTTTTTCTGCACGACGTCTTCTTGACATGATTTCCTCTTAAATAGTTGCATAGTTTTTGTGTAGGCTTAGCCTACGGGTGGAAGAATCGCGAGATTCACCCGGTTTCCACGCTAGGGGAAACCTATGCGTGATTAACGTTTTTTTACATTCAAAACGCAAATCGCGAATCAGGATACCCATCAGGGGTATCCTAATGTTACTTAGGCTTTTTAGCCCCGTACTTCGATCTTCCTTGTTTACGGTCTTTTACTGCCGCACAGTCTAATGCTCCACGGACGATATGGTAACGTACGCCCGGTAAGTCTTTCACACGACCACCGCGAACGAGCACGATGCTGTGTTCTTGCAGGTTGTGTCCTTCTCCGCCGATATAAGCGATGACTTCCTGTCCTGTGGACAAGCGAACCCAAGCGACTTTACGCAGAGCGGAGTTTGGTTTTTTTGGTGTCTTTGTTTTGACTTGCAGACACACACCACGGCGCTGTGGACACTGTTGCAATGCTGGCGATTTGCTACGCTTTTCTTTTGCAACACGCGGCTTTCGAACAAGCTGGTTAATTGTCGGCATTTGTGCCTTCTCCTTAAAAAATAATCGTTAACTGTTCACTATGAAGCTGGGGGTATTTTAGCACCCTCTCTTCCCATCTTTCCTGATAACAAAAGGGTTTCATCAAAAAGATATCTGGGGAGTATAAAAGATTTCAGATTAATCCTGCAACACCTAATTCTTACAAAAGTAGAGGTAAAGTCGTCAACGTGCCCGAGCCTGTGCCCGAGGCCGCCAAAATTAATCGGTCTCGACTGCAAAATATCAGTCTAGGAATTGGCATCCTTTAGTGTCCCTTTTGTTTTTCTTTTCTTTTTTGCTGTTTGAGGGAAAATTGTTCTTCTTTACGGGCCTCTTTTGCAGCGCTGCTCAGGGATTTTCTCTCCAATTTTTTCTTTTCAGTCTCTTCCCTCATATAATCTTGTGCAAAGGTTGAGGGTTTTGTTGATTCTTTCATCTTCTCCATTTCGCGACGGACTTCCCTTTGCGCCCTTTTCGGATTCATTCGTTGGATTTGAAGATCGAAACTCTTTGCCTCTCCGAATTTCAGTTCCTGGAAATGGTGAAGAACAAATTCGTAAACCTCAGGGTCGCTTGGCTCGGCACCGAAGATGTGCCTTGCTACGGCGTATCCTTCCTTGTCTGTTCGTTCAAAAACACCAACCCAAAAGCGTTTTTCGAAAAAAATCGTCGCTTTAAGTGTTGCCATTATTTGTAACCAAGTTTTTGAACTATTTGGAGTTTATTGCCGTCGTTGTCAAGGAATGTTTGCATCTTGACGTGCTCCGGAATCTCTAGAATCTCACCGATTAGGATAGCACCTTTTTTGACGAATTCGGCCAGCGCCTGCTCCAGATCTTTAACAGACACTGTTATAACGGCATTGGTTCCTGCTTTTTCATCCATTTGAGGACTTTCCTGGGATATTCCTAAGGTAGCTCCGTCGGGTCCGGAAAGCTCCGCCCAGCCAAATTCGGCATGGTACTCCTGAAGATTCAGACCGACAGTATTTGTATAAAATTCAATGGCTTTTTTTAGATCTTTGACAACGATCCAGGCCAATTGTATTCCAAGCGTGTTGTTCATATTTTTCCCTGTTTTTGATTTTTTTGACACAAGTCTAACATGGAAGCATATTTTTTTGAGAGAAATTCTGGCATGGTTCAAATGAAGGTAACACTTTTGGATGGCCAAGATTACCTGAACGA
>JBAWVE010000165.1:0-4993 GCA_037147435.1 Parachlamydiaceae bacterium | reverse complement strand
TCTAAATAATGTATTGATTTGTCCTCAATCATTTGTATTTTGATGTTTTTCTTGGCACAATATAGCTTTAGCGAATCGTGTAAATCAAAATATGTTGTATCATCTTTAAGTTCACGGAATCTTTGATATGAATTTGGTAAGTATAGAATTAAAACATCAAAATCTCCTCTAATAGAATAGAAGTAGTCAATTTTTCTTTTTAGAAAATCGTAAAATTCTAGCTGGCTAAGATAGGTTACATCTGCTCCTTTAATTAATTCCACAAATTTGTTATCAATGCTTTGAGGAATTTCAAGGTCTAACTCAAATTGATTGTCGTTCGAAGTTTGCTGTGAGAACTTTCCTTTAAGCCATTCTTTGGCGTCAATCAGATTTGGGAATTTCTCCCAAAATGTCTGCGCAAGAAGAAATGCTTTAGTTGAGTTTCTAAACGATCTCTTCAGAAAATTTGCATCCGCCTGTTGAAGAAATTCTTTAAGCCATGGGCTTGGATGAGTCTCATCTTTGTAGAAATTATTCGTTTCCTGGCCTTTCCCGTAAGCAATAAACCAGGCTGCGGCAGGGCGTGCAATCTTTTCCACTACTTGGAAGAAGTTATCCCTTAGATCTTGAGATTCCTCAAAGCAGAACTGCAGGATCTCAAACCTCACAGCTTTCTAGAAGCTTGTTGCTTTTGAGCCCTTTGACAAATACATAACTCAGCCCCAATGCGATAAAAACAAGAAGGGCGATGATTCCAAATCCGTCTTGAAATGATTTTTGAGTACTTCCCTGTTCCGTTGTCATGAGCTGGCTAAAGGAGCCGCTCAAAAGATTAGCAGAGGTAAAGCCCAGCGTAACGATTGCCATGGTAAACCCTTTCTCATTCTTGGGAGAAATTTTGGCGCTCTCCGCATAGATCGTTGGTCCAATAAATAGTTCTCCGATAGCGATCGCAGCGATGCCGGCTATCGCATAGCTAAACGAAATGCTCTCGTAGCCTGCAACGCAATAGAGAAGGGTGAATGCCACCCCAAGGAATAATAAACTGATCCTAATTTTCGACAGGGTCCCTATGCAGATCCGTGAGATAATCGTTCCAGTTAGCAGAATAGTCAAAGGATTAAACATCATCAGCATGGATGCCGGAATTTCCCCAAATAGTGTCATCCTGGAGACATGCCGTTCAGTGAAAAGTACTAAAGATGAACCGAGCAGTTCTTCACAGCCATAAAAAAGAATTAAAAATAAGGTGAGTCCTGCGAGCCTTTTCAGAGCTTTATCCCCTAAAACTTTCCGACACATCAGAAGGAATACACTTCCAACCAATAGGGTGGCAAATGGAGCGAGTAGTTGTGCAAAGCAAAGGCTGAGAGCCGCCGCAGGCGCAGCAATGGCAATATAACCAAGACCGTAGCATAATGTCTTTAACGATAGGCTTTCCATCACCTTTCCGCGAATAATAAACACAATATTCCCCAGCAGCATCCCGCAAGCAGCTGCACCAAATCCAATATGCCACCCGTAGGATTCACCCAAAAATCCACACACGATCATTGCCAATAGCCCACCAATGTTCATGGTTACATAGAATATGGTGAATCCTTTTTCTATAGCTTCATCTCCCTCTTCATAAAGAGTCCCAATTGCAGCAGGAATATTGACGCGAAAAAGGTTTGTTCCGGCAATGATCAAACCTAGACTCAGGAAAAATAAGGGGAGTTCTCCTTGGGAGAATCCCAAGAGTAGATGGCCGCTAAAAATGGCCCAGCCTCCGATGACAATAGCCCCCTTAAGGCTTAGTAATTTATCCGCTAGAACGCCTCCTAACACCCCACCTAGTTCGGTTAGAGTAATGTATAGTGCATAAGTGGCATAGGCCTCGTTATCCTGAAGCTTCAGCTCTTTGACCATAAATAGCACTAATAATGCTCTCAAGCCGTAGTAGCTAAAACACTCCCACATCGATGCAAAATTTAAAAGATAGAATCCTTTAGGCTGGCTCATTTTATTCCAAAACACCATTATCTGAAGTTAAAAAATTATTCTTCATTGCACTATTACATAATAATTGATTTAATGCAATTTATTTTAGTTAATTTCTAAAATCCAAGCGAAACCTGCAAAAAAACCTTGTCGTTACCCATAAGTATCAATAGAACAACGAGGTTTCATCCATGATCAAAGGAAAGTCACCTTCTGGGTCCATTTTCAGTATTCCCTGAACCGTCACTGGGAATCGACAGTCCTGGGACACCTCGACACAACCTGAAATGAGTAGTTGCCGAGACCGGTTTGCATGGCTTCCCACACAGCAACTTTTCAAATTAGGTTCTGCCGCTAAAACCCAGCGATGGTCGGACGTTTTATGAAGGAAGCCGCGAATTTTAATTGATTGCGGCAAGGGATGACCAGCGATAAAACTCTCCAAGTGGAAAAAAGCAACGGTTTCAGGCTCCTGCGAGTGTACATGACCAACGCACAGAAATGAAAACAGGGTCAGGGTTGACAATACCGTTTTGCCTTGCAATTTATTGAATACTCGAGATATAATCTTGTAAAATTTAAGCATATTTATGTAGGTTAATTGTTAGAGGGCATTGTGAAACTCCCTTACTAAAGCAAGGATATCATATGAGTCATTTTCTTTTTACTTCCGAATCTGTTGCCCAGGGACACCCTGACAAAATAGCAGACCAGATTTCCGATGCCATCCTCGATGCCTGCCTAAGGGAAGATCCAAACTCCAAGGTCGCCTGCGAAACATTGGTAACAACAGGCCTTGTTATTGTTGCAGGGGAAATCACAACAAAGGCCAGTCCTAACTACCAGGAAATTATACGGCAAACAATTCACGATATCGGCTATGTTGACAGCGCTTTAGGCTTCGATTCAAACTCATGCGGGGTACTTCTATCCATCAATAAGCAATCTCCGGATATCGCCCAAGGGGTTAATGAGGGAGAAGGGATGTTTAAAGAACAGGGCGCCGGCGACCAGGGACTGATGTTTGGCTTTGCCTGTGATGAGACACCG
Source organism: Parachlamydiaceae bacterium (assembly GCA_037147435.1). GTDB lineage: Bacteria > Chlamydiota > Chlamydiia > Chlamydiales > Parachlamydiaceae > JBAWVE01. The sequence goes on along the minus strand of JBAWVE010000165.1, from coordinate 1,978 downwards.
GAGCTCATGCCAATGCCCATCATGCTTGCGCACAGGATTGTGTTGGAACTATCCCGTCTGAGGGTAGAGAAAGTCCTTCCTTACCTGCGCCCCGATGCCAAGGCCCAGGTCACCATCGAATATGATGAACACCACATCCCCCAACGGCTTCATACCGTCGTTATCTCTACCCAACACAGTCCTGAAGTCGACCACGAAACAATCTGCCGTGACATGAAAGCCCTTGTGCATAAGATTATCCCGAAAAATTTCATCGACGACAACACATTATTTTATATCAATCCAACCGGACGCTTCGTCATGGGCGGCCCGGCGGCCGACTGTGGAGTAACCGGTCGTAAAATCATTGTCGATACATACGGTGGTATGGGAAGGCACGGAGGGGGCGCATTTTCCGGTAAAGACCCTTCCAAAGTCGATCGTTCTGCCGCTTATGCCGCGCGTTATGTCGCTAAAAATATAGTGGCAGCAAAATTGGCCAAACGGTGTGAAGTGCAGGTTTCTTATGCTATCGGTGTTCCCCATCCGATTTCAGTCAAAGTCGATACCTTCGGTACAGGCTGTGTGAAAGAAGAGCTATTAGCCCATGTGATCCCTATGGTATTTGATTTGTCTCCCGGAGGAATCACGAAGATGCTTAACCTCAAACGGCCAATCTATCAAAAAACAGCCTTTGGCGGCCATTTTGGAAGAAGTGACAAAGACTTCACTTGGGAAAGGACAGATCGGGTACCCGCATTGCTGGAAGCCCTAAAGCAGGAATCGTTCGTTCTGCAAACCTGAGGATTTATATGTCTTTAGACCAGGTGACGTTTGAAGAAAAGTTGCGGCAGACGGCAAAAATCATTAGACGGCTACTCAAAAGCGCTAAATCCAGAGTCGTCGCACGTCAAGAGACCTTGGACAAGTGCCGCCACTGGGAAAGCCTTTACCATCAGGGAATACTGATTCAATCCAACCTATTCCGCATCCAGCAGGGGATGACCGCTTTAGTGGTTGCTGATTGGGAACAAGAGGGTAAAGAACGTTCCATTCCATTGGATCCATTTATTCCCCTTAAAGATCAGCTAAAGCTCTTGTTTCGACAAAGTAAAAAACTTCAAAAAGGAATCCCCTACTCAGAGATACAGCTGCAACTTGCTGAAAAGGAGCTGCTACTGCGCACACAAGCACTGGATGATTTTGAAAAAATCACGACAGAGGAACAGTTGGACGCGTTTTGCCAGGCTTACAAACTTGGTCCTGAATCTCAGCAAGGCAAATCCGCTGCCGTCAAACAAATCGAACCGGCAAAGCCTTATCGGGTTTATACCAGCAAAGCAGGGCTGCACATCTGGGTTGGAAAGAGCGCCAGAGAGAACGATCTGCTATCTTTTCACTATGCCAACGGCCTGGACTGGTGGCTGCATGCCGGAAACTGTCCAGGATCTCATGTCGTCATCCGCGGGACAAATGGGGAAGAGCCGGATTCGGACACACTGTACGACGCCGCAGAGCTGGCTCTGCGATTCAGCAAGAACAAAGAATGCCGCGAAGGGGAAGTGACCCTTACTCAAGTTAAATTCATCAAAAGCATCAAACACACTCCGGGAAAAGTGATGGTTTCAAAACACCGCACTCTCAAAATCAGAGCAGACGACGCGCGATGGAATCGACTGCGCAACGCGCACTGAGCTCTGATTTATAGGAACGAAGCTTTAAGGGCATCTCAAGTGAAACGGAAGGGCCTTCATATCCATCACGGTAATGAAATTGATATTTTGCCCGTACATCTTCATGCAATGGTGTCAACTTAAGGACACACTACCATTACACGGGAGTTCGGCTAAAATTTGGAGTGCGGGGACTTGTCACCGCTTTGGATTACATCGACTTGTCGATGTCCTAGTTGATGCGACAACCTTTGCTACAATTAAAGGGAAAATGGGCATGGTTCAAATGAAGGTAACACTTTTGGATGGCCAAGATCACCTGAACT
>JBAWVE010000164.1:0-5020 GCA_037147435.1 Parachlamydiaceae bacterium | reverse complement strand
AAGATTTTTGATTACTTTGTGCTACCCATTTTAGTTCCATTTTGAACCATGCCTGAAAAACAGCTAATTTGGAGTGCGTGCGACTTGTCGCCGCTCTAGTATACATCGACTTGTAGAGTTTTTTCTGATCAGACAAAGTATTTATCAATAAAATATTGAGGAAACATCGACAAGTCGATGTGTACTAGAGCGGCGACAAGTCGCACGCACTCCAAATTGTCTGTTGAATTTTTTTCTGATCACACCAAGTATTTATCAATAAAATATTGAGGAAACATCGACAAGTCGCACGCACTCCAAATGCTTCGCACCTTCGCGCCCTCAAAATTCTATAAATTTAAGGCCCTGTCCAATCTGCTATTAGTTATAAATTATAAACTAAATATGAATGTAAACTTATTGTTTTAAAACACGGATTACTTGCACTCAATAATTCACAGGAGTATAAGTGACGCTTTATACCGAACATCTTTCAAAACTTGGCATTACAAGCTGCAGGAAAATCCCCGGGGTTTTGGCGCGCTCCAAATGCCAAGTTTTGAAAGTCGTTCGGTATATATTCAATGATAACAACCCTTTAGTCTTGAGCTTTCATGCAAAAACTGACATTTTTCTTCCTATTGCTGTGTTATTTCTCAAATATCTCAGCAGAACACTCGATCGTACCCTATTTGACATCAGAAAATGACACTCTCTCCTTGATTGATGGTGTCGTGGACGCCTACAACGGCAAGTTCGTTCAGATGGACAAGGATATAGAAGTTGAGGGCTCTTATCCGCTAGAATTATTGCGGTATTACGATGGCGGACATAACTATGATAGCGAAATTGGTTATGGGATAGGACTCTCCTTTCCAGCGCTCCTATCATTTTATCCGGACGGAAAAAAAACCAATCTTTACGTCGAGCAAAGAGCTGGTTTTGCAGTAGCCTGTACTGTCGAAAAACAAAAATCAAAGAAGAAAAAAAGCAAACAACAATATAAAGGCGGCGTCGACTTAAGATTTTTCAAGGATGGTTATACAAATTGCTGTGAAGCCCTCCTTCGAGGCGAGCCCTCGCTTCAATCCATGCAAGTCGAAGGTGATGAGGACCAATTTATAGTGACACTAGGAGACGGCACAAAGCGTCATTATGCTTTTTTTCAATACAAGTTCCCTGATCGATTCTATCGGCTAATTAGGGAAGACAGCCCAAACGGCAACCACAAACATTTCAGCTACGTTGAGAATCATAAGCACGTTGACTATAACGGTAATGAAAAGTTGTTATTCAAGCGCATTTGGACAACAAATCCAAGCAACACACTCACCTTTAATTGGATAAGTTTTGCGTATAGCAAAAATTTAATACATCTCAAAGCAAGCAATGGACAAAACGTTAGTTACCATCAGATGAAAAAAAAGGGAAAAGCTAAAAACAGCTCCTTTTGGTCATCCTCTGAAGAAAAGTCTAGTGAGTGTATTTTAGAAAAAGTGACAAGCGGACATTTGCCAACATGTGAATACGAGCCGATTACCAGATCCCATTTTATCAGCACTCTATTTAGCACAAAGCAAGTCTCCCGGCCCGACGGGCGTTTTCTCAAAATCGATTACGACGACCATGAACGGGTTAAGAAATTGTGGACATCAGAATTGGCTGTCCCCATTTATACGTTTAAATACCATAGTCACGACACAATAGTTACCGATGCAAACGGCGGCACCACACAATTCTTTTACAGTAACAGACGTTTGATAAAACGAGTGGAACCGTACCAGACCCAACACTTCAGCTGGGATCTCAAGGGACAGTTAGTCAGACAAATTCTAGCAGACGCCGATAATAACCCGGTGACTCAAAAGGATTATAGCTACGACGGAAGAGGAAATGTTCTCGAAGCTAAAGTCACCGGCTCTATCAGGGAAAATCAATCGAAAGACACATACACAATTCGCTACCGCTACTCTGATGATGGCCGCAATCTCTTACTGGAAGAAAATCATCCTGATGGACATGCTTTTAGTTATTCATACGTTCCAAATACAAACCTGCTTGCCCGAAAACTAACCGTGGTTGACCAGAAGATTGTCGAAAGGGTGTTCAACCAATACGACTCTAATGGGATTCTAACCTGCACAATCAGTGATGATGGCAGCGGCCAATCTCTGGAAGATTATACTGACGTCAGTACGCGAAAAGTTTCTGAAATCACCTCTCAGTTAGATGCAAATCTTCCTGGCATAACTCTGCCAAAAATCATTCGAGAAGGATATGATGATCCTAAAACAGGGCTGAGGCATATCCTTAAAAGCATCGAGCGGATCTATTCCCACGGCGACCTTTTAGCCGAAGAAAAAACTTTCGATGCTCAAGGCTCATTTTGCTACAGCTTGCGCTATGAATATAATAATCGTCGGGAACTGATTTCTGAAATAGATTCCATGGGTTTTCAAACCATTTATAAGTACGATAGCAATGGCAACAAAATCTACGAAGAAAAAGTAGGCAGCGGCAAACAAGACTATTACGTTTACGATAACGCCAATCGCCTAATAAACGAATCCGAGCATCTTAAAGATGGAAAAGTACTCACGACCACCCATGCGTATGATCCTTTGGGTAACCGGCTTAATACAATTGATCCCTTCGGTAAAAAAACAACATTTCGGTATGACCTAGCTTCTCGTCAAACCTCTGTGACAGACCCTCTTGGATACGCTCTAGTTAAAGAGTACGATACTCAGGGAAATATCACGTATCATACTGATCAGGATGGACATACGACAAAAACGGTTTATAATCTGTATGGCCACCCATTTGAAATCAATTATCCCGATGGGACACAAAAACGTTTTAGCTATAACTTGCAAGGATATCTGATTCAGGAATGGGAAAGAGACGGTCTAACCACACAGTATGAAGTCGATTATCAAGGAAGGGTTGAAGTGGCGCGAACATATGCGCCAGACGGAACCCTTCTTAAAACTCTACAAAAATTCTATAAAGGCCCTCAATTAATTTTAGAAATCGACGCGAAGGGGAATCAAATCTCGTATGCCTATGATGCTGCCGGAAGGCAGACTGCTATAACGCAAGGGGAAAAAACAACACACTTTGAGTATGATAATTTAGGACGTCTATCCACAACAACCACCTCTGAAGGCATAGAAATTAAAGAATATGACCTGCTAGATCGTGTTGTGGAGGAACGGATGGAAGATCTTTTGGGAAATATTTTTCGACATAACTCAATAAAATACGATATTGATGGTAATTGTATTTCCAAAAGAAACTATTGCGACCATGAAACCTTTGCAGAAACCGAAGTCCTTTACAACTCCAAGCATCAACCTGTTAATACTGTCGATGCAGGGGGGAATCAAACATTTTTTTCCTATAATTATTCAGACCATCTGGAGAAAGTGACTCTGGATCCCCTTAGCAGAAGAAAAGTTGAAATTTATGATCCCTTACAGCGTTTAAAAGAAGTTTCTCTCTATTCCTCAAGTGGACAGTTACTCTCACATCACATCTTAAGTTATGATGGACGTGGAAATCCCATTCTTCAACAAGAAGATATCCTGTGTGAAGGACAGCTTCTTGGTACCTATGCCATTGTCACAACCTACGACTGTATGGGGCAAAAGCTTTCTCACACAGAGCAAAACAAAAAAACAACCCGCTACAGTTATCAAGAGGGGCGCTTAAAAGAGATTATCAATCCTGATGGCCTAATTTTATCTCATACATATGACAGCTTAGGGCGATTGAAGAGACTGAATTCGTCTGATGGAACAATCGACTATCTCTACACATATGATCTCAATGATAATTTGCTAAAATCTGAAGACATCGTCCATCAAACTGTCACTGAAAGATCCTACGATGCTTTTAACCGCCAAATTATAGAAAAACAGGCTACCGGATTCGAAGTGTTTTATTCTTACGATACCTTAGATCGCTTGAAAGAGGTTTCGTTCAATTCCCATAAGATTGTATACGACTACAACCCCTCTTCACTGACGTCGGCAAGCCGTTATCAAGGTGAAAACATCCTTTATACCTATCATCAGACAACCGACTGGTGTGGAAAAACCTTAAACTGTGAGCTCCCAAACAAAACCTCCATTGCCTACACATGGGATCTATTGGGAAGATCCTCTACGATTGACACCAGCTCCTTTCACCAAAGCGCACATTATGATGCAGTCAGTAATCTCACTGATTTGACCATTAATGACCCGTTGGGATCATACACATCGACTTTTAGTTACGATGATTTAAATCAAATCACCTCGGAAACAGGCCCTTTTAATCACCAATACCTCTGTGACTCCATTCACAATCGACGCAGCAAAGATACCCTTGTCAATGCCATCAATGATTTAAACCAGGTAACCAACGATATTACCTTTAGTTATACCTACGACCTCAATGGAAGACGTTTGACAAAAAACCGCGCACAATACACATACGATGCATTAGGGCGTCTAACAACCTTTACAGATGGGGACCAATGCATTCACTATGTATATGACACTTTTGGTAGACTAATTGAACGCAATACCACGGAATCCAAAGCTCAGTATCTCTACCAATTTGATACCGAAATAGCCTCTTTTGAAAATGGACAAATGAAAACATTTCGTGCACTTCAAGGAACCCATGCCCCATTCGCTATGGAGCTTGATGGGGTACTGTACAGCTCAATTAGGAATCACCGCGGCGACCTCTGCGTCTTACTCGCTGATCAAACCCCAGTCTGCACCTATCGCTACAGTGCTTTTGGAGAATTTCTCCATGATGGAAATATCACCCCCCCCTGGCTGATGTCAGGACAGCGCTACGATTTTGACACTGAGCTCTATCATTTTGCTAAAAGAGAACATGACCCTACTTTAGGTACATGGCTAACGCCCGATCCTTTAGGCTTTGTCGATGGACCAAACCTATATACCTACGTCAACAACAATCCGCTAATCTACACCGACCCTTACGGACTGTGGATGGAGCATATTGATTTTGGCAGATGTAA
>JBAWVE010000163.1:0-5039 GCA_037147435.1 Parachlamydiaceae bacterium | reverse complement strand
TGTTGAATATCAGTTTCGAAGCGTTGAAAAACGAGGTCAAACGGTTCTGTTTAAAAACAGAAGAGTTGCGACGGTAGGCACGGAGCGGATTGGACTGGATCGTTTGCAACTAGATCAAGCGCGTGCTGAAACACAAACAAAGTCCATTTCTGATGCGACATATAGGCGCATTCGCAATAGACCGCTACTAATGCTACACCTACTGGATTGTCGTGAATCGAAGAACGAAGAGTCATTGTTCAGCCGCGGCGTCTTGGCTTGGGGGTTGAGTTTCCCCGGCCAGTCAGGATCCAGCCGACCAAAAAAACTGGTAGAGTATATGGTGAATACCCGGTATTGGCAGCAAGAGTATGGCGATGAACTTGAAGATGATGCCGATCTGGGAGAAGAATGTGAATAATCCATGGAATACTATAACCCCACCGAGTAATGATGTTAGTGCTCGACGAATTGATCACACTCACCCATTAGATCTGTTTTGGGCGCGTGATTTTCATGGCTACTATCTTTTGATTTGCGAGGTTGATTCTGAAGACAGAGTTGCAAGGCATAAACTCCCTGAGTTGGCTGGAATTGACGCAACATTTATGCCGCTGGAGAAAAAAATAAGGCTCATCCTCACACTGAACGAGAATGCAAACTGGGAGATGTTTTTTGCGCTCTGCAATGATCTCGTGGAAGCTACGCGATGTGCAAGAAGTTCAGCTGATGCCGTGAGTATCATTCAGCGTCGTCTTGTGAAATGGAGCGATTTTCTTAAAAAAAGGCGTTCCGGCATATTGGAGGAGCAGGCAATTAGGGGATTGATCGGAGAGTTGCATTTTATAAAAAAGTACTTGATTCCAGGCTTTGGCCCTAGTGCGGCTGTTTCGTTTTGGATGGGTCCGGAAGGAGCGGCTCAAGATTTCAGCATAAATGATTCTGCCATTGAGGTGAAATGTCAGCTTGGTACAACACATCCGTATGTAAGAATATCCTCGGCAGAACAGCTTAGCCCGCAGCTTCCAGAGATGTATTTGTATGTGGTTACTTTGGGGAAAGCAAGGGCAGATCATCCGGATGCGGTTACGTTGCCTTGGCTTGTGGCTTACATTAGGAGTGAATTGGAAGCGGAAGCTCCACAGCAAGCAGAGCGATTTAATAATCTAATGCTTGGGCTTGGATATTTTGATTCTGAGAAATATCTGGAATTCTCTTATGTGATTGCCGATAGCCAAATGTTTGAAGTAAGGGAAGGATTTCCAAAGATTCCTATAGAATCCCTGAGATCAGGGATTATTAAAGTCACTTACGATATTAGCATTGCGGAATGTTTGCCTTTTGAAAAATGGCCAGAATGGATAAAGGGGTAACTATGGATCAGAAAGAGTTTTATCAGGAATTTATGCAAGATCTTTACGCAAGATCTGGAGCGGACAGCAATTTTCTTGAGCCGGTTTTTACTGAGAGAATGTGTGACTTTTTGGTGGATCAAGCGATCGTCCAGAATTACACGATAGCCGAATTTAAAAAGACCAGCATGGGCGTTCGTGTTGATGCGTGGAATTATAATGAGGAGACCGATGTATTGAGCCTTTTTGTGGCTGATTTTAGGCCTGAGCGTGAGATTACATCTTTGACGCAGACCGACGTGGATAAAGCTTTTAAGCGGCTTGAAAAATTCTTTGATAAATGCAGGGACTCCGATTTCATTGATTCTTTGGAGGAAAGTACCCAGGGGTATGCGATTGCGCGAGAAATATATGAAAGGCAGAAAGATATATCCAGAGTGCATTTCTATCTGTTGTCAAACGCCGCACTCAGCAGTAGGGTAACATCTATGAAAAGTGATGATAAGTCGAGGCTTTATCAGGTTTGGGATATTGTGCGTCTGGCAAATATCGAGGGGGAAGGAAAGTCTCGGGAGGATATGGTAGTTGAGTTTGAGGGAGGAATCCCTTGCTTGCCTGCCTTTACAGGGTCACAGGGCTGGAAATCATATCTTTTGGTTATGCCTGGCAGTATGATTGCCTCTCTTTACGGGCAGTATGGTGAGCGCCTTTTAGAACAGAATGTTCGAACTTTTCTTCAGTTTAGGGGTAAGGTTAATAAGGGTATTCGGAATACGATACAAAATCAACCGGGTATGTTCTTTGCCTACAATAACGGGCTTACGACAACTGCTGAGGCAGTGGATGTTGATAAGGACTTAAACGTAATCAGGTCTGTTACAAATCTCCAGATTGTGAATGGCGGTCAAACAACCTCATCTCTTTTTGCCGCTGAACGGAAAAAATATGAGTTGAAGGACGTATATGTCCAGGTCAAGCTATCAGTGATACCTTCTGAAGATGTAGATACGGTAGTGCCAATAATTTCGAAGTGTGCAAATACGCAAAATACAGTAAACGCCGCCGATTTTTTCTCTAATCACGCATTCCATTTGAGGATTGAAGAGTTCTCTCGGCGCCTATGGGCCCCGGCCGTTGACGGCGCTGTGCAAGATACCCATTGGTTTTATGAACGAGCGAGGGGTCAGTTTGCAAACGCATATGCCAATTTGATTCCTACTCGGCAGAAGGGATTTCTACTTAAGAATCCAAAGCTCCAGATGTTTACCAAGACTGATGTGGCTAAGTTCCAATACTCCTTTGACCAAATGCCGCATGTCGTTAGCAAGGGGGCGCAGGATTGTTTTGCCCAGTTTGCTAGTACTATCGGCTGGCAGTGGGAGCAAGATGAGAAGCGTTTTAATGAGCTGTATTTTAAACATCTAATTGCTAAAGCAATTGTGTTTCGCTCGCTTGATAGCCTGATTATGAGACAGGACTGGTACGGTGGCTATAAAGCTAATATCGTCACATATACTATTTCGTTGTTGTCTCATTTGGTTTCCAAAGCCCGTTTGGATTTTAATCTGTTAAAAATATGGGAGGCACAAAAAATATCGTCATTGTTTAAGGATCAGTTATTGGAAATCGCCTCGAAAGTTAATGAGGCTATTCAGGATACAGATGCCAATGTGACGCAATACTGTAAGCAAATCGCTTGTTGGCAGGCTGTTCAGAATATAAATATATCACTTTCGGATGGCTTCTTGAGCGAATTGGCTGGTAGGGATCAAGTGAGGGAGCAAAAGAAAAGTGCAGTGAAAGAGCAAGCTGTTCTTAACGAGATTCAAGCTCAAACTTATGTTTTTAAAAAGGGAGCCGCTTTTTGGAAGAAACTGCTTCAGTGGAATAAAGCAATTCGCATTCTTTCTCCAAAGGAGATTGGGATAGTTGAATATGCGACTAATATTCCTAATAAAATTCCTTCTGAGATGCAATCAAAAATTCTTATACAGGTTGAGGAAAAGGCAAAGGAGGATGGTTTTGTTGCATAATGATTTTAGAGAGAAGAATGAAATTTAAGTTAGGAGAGTTGTTTTGTGGCCCTGGTGGCATGGCGCTAGGGGCTAAACTTGCAGAAGATCAAGTTTCATCTCAAGGAGAGTTCTTTTCGATTTCCCATGTGTGGGGTGTCGACCACGATTCTAATGCGATTGAAACCTATAATGCAAATGCGCTCGGTGAAGGTATTCAGTGCGATGCAATGGCTTTTGCTGAGTCGCATTCCGCTTGTCGACATAAAACCATCGCTGACTTCACTCCAATCACTGCTTTAGCTTTTGGTTTCCCTTGCAATGATTTTAGCATGGTGGGGAAACGAAGAGGCACTGATGGGGCATTTGGTAATCTGTATAAGGCGGGTATTGCGGCAATAAATTGCACCAATCCACAATGGTTTATTGCTGAAAATGTTAGTGGAATTCACTCAGCTAATGCTGGAGAGGCTTTTCGACAGATTCTTTTGGAGCTTAAGGTTGCCGGCAAATATGGGTATGATTTGACGGTCAATCTGTACAAGTTCGAAGACTATGGCATGCCTCAATATCGGCATCGCTATATTATTATAGGCACTCGAAAAGACTTGCAAATCACTTTCAGGGTTCCCGCTCCGACGCACTTACATAACCACATTTCGGTAAGAACGGCACTTTCGCGTCCATATCAAGAAGGTGTGTTGAATCAGGAGCTAACTCGTCAAAGTAGCCGAGTTGTTGAGAGGCTCCGCTTCATACCTCCGTGGTATAACGCATGGTTTTTAGATGACTTATATAATATGTCTCCAGATAAGAGAAAAAAAGTTATAGACGCTTTACCCTGGAAGAGTGAATTCGGTGGGGTGCAGGATTATATGCTTAAAATGCGAATTGATGAATGTCGATTACAATGTGTAGCAGCACGTATGAGCCACATATACCGCCGGCTACATCCTGAAAAACCATCATACACCATTACCGGAAGTGGCGGGGGGGGGACCCATGTCTACCATTGGCACGAGCATCGGGCACTAACTAATCGTGAACGAGCTCGCCTTCAGGGGTTTCCTGACAATTTTGAGTTTAAGGGGGAAAAAGAGCAGGTTCGTAAGCAGATTGGCATGGCAGTTCCCCCTGAAGGCGCCAAAATCATTTTTGAGGCCATTATGAAGTCTTTTGCCGGTGTCGAATATGTTTCAGTTGAGCCCAGTATAATGTGAGGCGACTGTCTACTTTAGCCGTAGTGAAATGAATATAACGGATTCAGACCTCACTATTCCTTGAGTGGACCGGTCGCGGAGACAATAGTTTATTTCATAGTGGTACATATCTGACTAATACAGATAGAGTGGTAGAAGATGTCTTGTCATGGAATAGACTTAGAGAATTCTGTTACTAAAAACGGTTATAACAGGAAATTGAAAAGTTGATCAGCATCTGGGCATCCTTTTCTTACTCATAAACGTCCATAACTATTTAAACCTTAATTCGTAAATATGGCGGAAAATATTAAAATAATGCTTAGTTCGACGATCACAGATATGTTAGCTGATCGTGATGCAATTATTAGACTTTTCGAAAGATACCCTTTTGTAGAATTAATTGGTGCAAATCCTATTCAAAAATCATACCCTACCAGTCCCTTGTGATCGGAAAACAAGAATAAGCCAAAAACGGAAAATAAGAATCACCCAGG
>JBAWVE010000162.1:0-5047 GCA_037147435.1 Parachlamydiaceae bacterium | reverse complement strand
AAGATTTTTGATTACTTTGTGCTACCCATTTTAGTTCCATTTTGAACCATGCCCATTTTTGGTTAAAATTTGATTGGCGACTGCATTTGTATGACGGCATATTGGGTGGGGAAATTTTACAGGATGGGCAGGATATAGCAGCAGGATTTTTATGGGGATGAGTTTTGAAGGATGGAAATTGGGGCGATCTTAAACCAATAGCCGTCCTTTTCACAAAAAATTTAGCGGGTCAACGTGAAATTTTTTTCCCAATATGACAGCTTGCTCGTAACCAAGTTTATTGCGACCTTTTTTTTGATGTAAGAACTCAGAAACTTGACTTTCAGTAGGAAAACATTCCGGAACCAGGCTTTTTTGGGAGATATTATTTTCGATTAATAATGCCTTAAGAAAATCGCTTGGAGACATGCCCTTTGCTGCCCGTACATGATAAAGAGCATCATATTCCTTAGTTAACGTAAACAATAGGTGTTGATAATGAAAAATCTGTAGCGGCATGTCATTTTCAAATGCACGATCAAGATATTCCAACAAGCGTTCCGCTTTGATCGCTGTTTCATAAACCTCGATAGGCTTTAGTTCAAAAACATGGAGAAGCGCCCCAAAAATATTTTCGGCAGGATGCGCGTTTAACTTTGTTGAAATGGCTTCAAACCCATCGACAACAGGAAATCGATACAACCGCAACTGCGTCTCTACTTTTGTTGAAGGAAGACTTTTACGCCTTCTTTTTGCACTTTGTTGTTTTAACATAACTGAAATCCACCATTGGGTAATTTTTTAAAATCAATCTTATCATAATCCCCATGCTTTCCAAACCATTTGACATACACATGTCCGGTATTAAAGAACACATCTACTGCTAACCGATAATCATTTCCTTTGATGTTAAACACCGTCAAATGTTTGAAACTAGGATTCGCTATATAGTCGGCAGCGGAGAAAATAAGTTTCAATTCTCCATGACCCTTACAATGAGCACAATAAATGCGTTCTTCCCATATCGCTAAACTTGGCCTTGCGTCAGGATATTTCTTCCAGCATTGAGTGATTGATCGATTTGTGATAATCCGCATAATTTTATTTTAGCAATTCGCAATTTGCGAAGCAACAAAAAAAGAAGAAAGCCAAATCGTTTGTTTTCTTCAGTCACAACGAATTCTTCCAAACCCAGCTTGATCAACACCTCGCTCATAGATATTTTGAGAGAGAGTTTTTTCAGAGCCCCTGAGGCGAGAAAAATTCGTCAACGCTCGGGCTTTGGCGTCTTTTTCGCCAGCTTCGAAAAATTGCAAATCATTAACCAGCATGTGGTTAGATGATTTGCAATTTTCCGAGTCTGACAAAAAATACGCGCAAATCCCGGCGGTTGCCAATTTTTTCTCAGCCTCCCTGAGTTTTTCTCTGGCTTCCATGCATGCTTGCAGTAACATTTTTTCTTCAATAAGTTCTTGTTTGCGTGTCTGTAAAGCAAATTTGTTTGACAGAACACTCCTCACTCGAGTATAAACTTTCTTTTTTCAACCTGGATTCATCTCATGTCGTTATCTCGTATTCATTCTGTTGCCCTGGTTGGTTTAGACGCTGTTCCTGTTGAAGTTGAAGTGGACGTACACGACTCAGACAAAACCATTTTTGTCATTGTTGGCCTACCAGATAATGCCGTCAGAGAATCAAAAGATCGTGTCTTAACCGCTATTAAGAACTCAAAATTCAGCGCTTTTAATATCGTATGCACTGTCAATTTAGCCCCTGGCGACTTGCGCAAAGAGGGCGCCCTCTACGATCTTCCAATTGCCATGGGCCTACTGAGATCTTTGGGTGTATTTGATACAGAAACACACCGTGATTACATCATTGTTGGCGAACTTGGACTCAGTGGAGAGCTGCGCCCCATCCACGGCGCTTTAGCCGGTGCTATGTTAGCCAAAGAGACCGGCAAAAAAGGAATTCTTCTTCCAGCTGTCAATGCGGAGGAGGCTGCTGTATTACCGGGGATTGCAGTGATTCCCATCAGAAATCTTAGAGAAGCTGTAGAATTTTTTAAAAATCCGAATTCCATTAAACCTATATCCAAATCAGTAACGAATGACCTGTTCAGTCATGCAGTCCCTACCGTTGACTTCGCAGATGTCAAGGGACAGGCCCATGTCAAGCGGGCGATGGAAATTGCGGCGGCAGGCAATCATAATGTGGTGCTGTCCGGACCACCAGGATCCGGAAAAACAATGCTTGCAAAGGCTTTGGGAGGCATCATGCCGGAACTTACCGTCGAGGAAGCCCTGGAGGTAACAAAAATCCACTCTATTGGGGGTCTTTTGAAAGAAGGGGAAAGTCTTGTGACACATCGACCATTCCGCTCCCCTCATCATACAGTGAGTTATGCCGGATTAATCGGAGGAGGAACATTTCCACGTCCGGGAGAGGTTTCTTTAGCCCATCGAGGTATTCTTTTTCTTGATGAGTTGCCTGAATTTTCCCGTTCAGTACTGGAAGTGCTTCGTCAACCTCTTGAAGATAGGCAGGTGACGATCAGTCGGGCACGGGGAAACTTTACATTCCCGAGTGACTTTGTTTGTGTTGCCGCAATGAATCCATGCCCTTGCGGTTATTTAGGGCATCCCGACAAACCATGTAAAGATTCACCGGCGCAGGTCGATAGATACCGAAGTAAAATTTCTGGTCCTCTTTGGGACCGCATCGACATGCACGTCGAGGTGCCAGCCTTGCGTTATGCGGACATGAGGCAGACAACAAGCGCAGAGTCATCTGCGACAATTCGGGCTAGAGTTAAAGCGGTGCGTGACAAACAACACCGTCGTTTTGGACTGTGTCAAACAAATTCCCAGATGAGTCCACGCGAACTAAAAGAGCACTGTGCACTCACAGCGGATTGCCATGAAATCATTCGTCAAGCAATCGATGTCGTCGGCATGTCAGCGCGTGCTTGTGACCGCCTGCTTCGCGTGGCTTTGACGATTGCGGATATGGGGGGTGCGCCATGCATTGCCCGCGAACATCTGATGGAAGCCATAGCCTATCGGCAATTTTAATGAAAAGGAAAGAGTGATTTTAGCAAAAAAAAGAGGCTGAGAAAACTCAGCCTCTTGAAGTACGCTTTTTTAGCCTCACAACCCGTAGATTACGACGCTTGACGCTTAGTTTTTCCTTCGACGTGCTTCTCAGCATATTCTTTAAGATCTTCGTTATGAATGACCCAAGCGGCACCTTTACGATGAGCTTTGAGTTGTCCAATACGTGTAGCATAATAAATTTTCTGCGCAGGAACTTTCAACATACCAGCAACCTGGTTGATAGAATGAAAACCTTTTGCGTTATCAAACAGCAATTGTCCATCAAACATCGACTTGGAGCGGGAATATTTTTGTTTTTTATAGTTTTCTAAATCATCTAAGTGGATAGTCCAACGAGATGTTTCTTTGCTTGCTTTAAGTTTGTTAAGCTTAATGGCTACATAAATTGCTTGCCGTGAAACTTTATTCAACTTAGCAGCCTCAGTAATGGAGACCAATTTACTCTCAGTCTCCGGTTGGTTTTTTTTAGACATCATAGTCTCCTTTTTTATCATTATTTTAAGAGCCTTTTACAAAACTCAATTTTTTGCATGCTTAGCAAAACACTGTGAATCTACTATGTTCTCAAAAAAATAGCAGATCAGAATAACTATTTTACATAAAAAAAGAATTGAAATCAAGCATTATTTTAAATTTTATCGTAGCGTAAAAGGCTTCATCCCTTTAGACTGACAAAAGACAAACCTAACATCCGGAATTCTATGTTTAATAAATTTTCCGTCCGCTACTTCTTCCTGACCCCACTTGTGTGCTTCATTCTCTCTACATGTCTTGAGGCAAAACTTCCGGAGCTCACTCCGAAAAACACGACGGCTAAGATACATGAAATATTGAAAGAACATGCCTCCTACAAACAGATGACGCCTGAATTGATTAAGCGATCTCTTCTAAATTTTGTCGAAGAACTTGATCCGACAAAAACCTACTTTATCGAACCGGACATCCACAAATGGCTGGAACCCTCCGATGAACTGCTAAATCAAACTTTAAAAGACTATAACAATAGTAATTACCAAACTTTTGCAGATATTCATGCTGCAATGGTTCTCGCCATTCAAAGACGCCACGAACTTGAGAAAAAGATCAGTGCCACACAATTACCGGCGCATGTGAAGGCTGAAGAATTCAAAGACATGAAATGGACAATGAACGAGGACGAGCTCCTCACCCGGTTAATGCGCATCAAATCGCTTCAAATAGATACCGCGAACAAACTGAACGAAGAGACGAAAGAAAAGTCACTACAACGCCTGGCTAAGCGACAGGCTAAATATGAAGACGATATTCTGACAAGTGATCCTGTGCAAAAAGAGAGATTGATCCTTTCCGATGTGTTGAAATCTATAGCCTCTGCTCTGGATGCCCACACAGCCTATTTTACACCTGACGAAGCGTCTCAATTTATGATCAACGTGCAACAAAGACTCTTTGGCATTGGAGCAGCACTCCGCGATGATCTCAATGGTTTTACAATCATTAAAATTGTTGAAGGCGGACCTGCGGCAGCCAGTAAGGATTTGAAGTTAAAAGATCGGATTATAGCTGTGAACGGAGAACCTGTTGTGGGGATGGACATTGTCGATGCTGTCGACCTGATCCGCGGGGAAGAAAAAACCCCAGTAGTTCTGACGGTAATTCGCGAAATAGGTGAAGGGGAAGACAAGAAAGAAGAAAAGTTGGATATTACGTTGATAAGAGCCGAAGTCGTCTTGAAGGAATCGCGTTATGAATCCTCTTTCGAACCGTATGGCGATGGAATTATCGGATATATTAAACTTTTTTCCTTCTACCAGGACCCTGACAGCTCTTCCGCCACGGACATTGCCAATGAAATTCAAAAACTGAAGACAGAGCATAACCTCAAAGGGCTGATTCTCGACCTCAGATATAATGCCGGGGGGCTTTTATCACAGGCTGTCAACATAGCCGGACTATTTATTACTAAAGGGGTT
>JBAWVE010000161.1:0-5075 GCA_037147435.1 Parachlamydiaceae bacterium | reverse complement strand
AGATTTTTGATTACTTTGTGCTACCCATTTTCGTTCCATTTTGAACCATGCCCTTATTTTAACGACATTGGGCGAAAGCCTACGCTACACACACCCTACTGGACTGAATTAAACCCATAGGCGGAAAATTAATTATAGTGTAATATAACCCTCTATTCACAGTTTACTTGGAGGGTCTGATGAACATTAATATTCCTAATAATTATATGGAAAAATATTTCGAAATATCAGCAGCTCAGACCCCTCCCCGCTATAAAGGGATTGCTGTTCTGGACGAGCCTTTCAGAAAGAAATACGAGGAGATCCTGGCACGAGCTAAAGTAGACTTAGGTACCGTCACTCCCCTGCAGATACATGCAGCTTTTTTTGTTGATCCCAACAGTGGCTTTATCTGTGTAAGTTCCATTAAAGAATGCCTCAAAGATTTAGGATATAACTGGCTGTCAAGAACACTCTTAGCTTATGTCATTGCCAAATGCATTGCAAATTTCACAGGAGAGACAGAAAATACAATCACCTTAAACAATATTCATAAGGTCATCCACCCTGCTGATTCAAATATTCTTTGGACTAATACAGGGGGGGTTTGTATCGATAATTTCCAGAAAATTGCAGGGTTTGGAAGCGATGGAAAATTCACTTTTCAAGACTTAAAAGACATGCGGGCAGCAAACTATAACCACGATGAAAAAAAAGAGTTTTCGGGTCTTTTTTCAGCCTATTTAGACGCAAAAAAGGAATTCGACTTAGCGTTGGACTTATTTGCAGATACAACAAAAAATGGAGAACGGGCTATTAGCCTTGAAACCATAGCTAAAATATACCTGGCCGGACCTCAAGCATTTGAAGAAGCTATCTTGAGAAAAAGAGAAACTACAAAGCAAGCTGTTGGATCAGGAATCGTTCAATCGATCAAGCATATTTGGCAAAATCAAAAAACATATGCTTAACCGCAAGCGTTTTAATCGCCGCGTCGACGAAACACTGAATATTCCGGAAAAAGCCAACCGCATCTTGAATATCGTACTGATTGCAATGCTGCTGATCTTGCTGCGCATTTGGCATTTAGCTATCGTGCAATACGATGAAAAACTAGATGAGTCCCGCAAACCTCAGCGTCGGGTGGTCCTGGAACCTGCCAAACGGGCAACGATTAGCGATCGGTTTAATATCCCCTTAGCAGTCAATAAGCTCCAGTACAATGCCGCAATCCTCTATAGCCAAATTAAACAGGTTCCCTCCATAGGGTGGGAAAAAGACGCGGACGGCAAACGGGTTAAAAAATTTAAACGCAGGGAATATATCACTGCACTAGCACAATTAATCGCAAAAGAGCTTGGACTGGATGCAGAGCGTATTGAAGACCTGATCCATGCAAAGGCAGCGCTATATAATCAGATTCCCTTTGTCCTCAAGGAAAATATCAGCGAGCAAGAGTATTATCGTTTAAAAATGCTGGAGAAGGACTGGGTAGGTATCCACGTTCAGCGCGCCTCATGGCGCTTTTATCCCATGGGAAAAGTTGCTTCGGATATCGTGGGCTATATGGGAGCCATTAATCACCAGGAGTATGAAAAAATTATTCGAGAGATGGCCTCCCTAAACGAATTTGCCATAGCAACAGATATTGGAGAAGCGGCCCTTTTACCTGAAGGGATGGAGACCGTTGACGAGGCGCGTCGGCGGTTAAAGGATCTGCAGGAGCTTGCCTATTCGGCGAACGATTCGATAGGGAAGTCCGGAGTCGAAGGACGCTTCGAAAATACTCTCAGAGGATTTCGCGGCAAAAGGAGTTACTATTCAGATATCGATGGAAATTTTCTGCGTGATTTGCCGGGAACACGTAAGCCGCTTCCGGGGAAGCGTGTATTACTGACGATTTCGTCTGAATTGCAGGAATATGCAGAGCAACTACTTATCGAAAATGAAAACATACGCCAACCGATCATGTCTCCTCTCGGCCCCATCAAGCGTAATATGGCCGCCGACAAACAGCCATGGATTAAAGGGGGGGCGGTTGTCGCTATTGATCCCAACAACGGGGAAGTCATTGCTTTAGCGACATACCCAAGGTTTGATCCCAACGACTTTGTTTTATCTAGGGGGATTGAAGAAAACACTAGAAGGAAGGAAAACATATTGCAGTGGCTTGAGAGCGATATCTATCTGGGCCAGATCTGGGACCGGCAGCGCCCCCTCGAACGAGAAGTATCGAATCTTGTCCAGGGCATTTACATCGATGTTATGCCTTTAACATGGGACAATTACCTCAATTTTGTTTTATCCAAAAAAAGTCCGTTAAAAAACAGTGTGTTGACTCAAGGTACTGTATACGATGCCGTCATTGTACAAAGGAACGTTGAAGCACTATTGACAGCTCTCAATACTGATGCATATCAGGCCTTTAATGTCCTTTATGGGCCCGATGGACATCAGATCCATGGGAAAGTCATATCTTCCATGGGTGATCTCCTTACAGAACACGCTACAGAGCTACAGGAGTGCAAGAAAAATCTTGGCGTGTATTTAGAGCAGATTAATCTCAATTACGACAAAGTGCTTCTGGTAGATCTTTTGCGCCTTGCTGTGCCTGTTGATAAATTTTCCGACACACTCCTCAGCTATGTTGGAAAACAGCCATTGACAACCTACCGGGAAGCGTCAGGGGCCATGGTCAAGATTCAAGATGTCGTCAAAAAAATTTCTAAAGAAGTGTTTCATGACAACGACTTCAAAATCTGGCGTCAGGGACATGAGAAGGAATTCCTTAAGCAGAAGCGCCTGGAAGAGCAAGCAAGCCATAAATATGCGCGCCCCTATATCGACTATCTCGATGCATTAGAGAGCGAGATGTTTAAGGCATTCTGGCAAGTGCATCGTTGGGAATTAATGATTGCCTTCCTCAAGGGATCGCCACAGCAGGAGAGCTTGGTAGATCAACAAATAGAACATGATACACTGGTAGCGCACCAAATAAGTCTTGGAAACTGGTATCGCGAATTCCATCAAGGTGCCCATCAACAAATTGATTGGGCCTCCAGCTATGCCATTCTGACAACTATTGTAGATAAGCTGCCAGACGGACTTGACGTGCAATACCTGCAAACGCTACGCAGTTTCCATGAGTTGCAACGCCCGCTGTTGGGACGCTATCGATCGCTAAGAAAAAATAAGGATGGTACACAGGAAGAGTGGCATCTTGCTGCGGCATTTTACCCCAAATACGGATATGGCTACGGACGCTCACAGGCCTATCGACAAGCTACTACACAAGGCTCTATATTTAAGCTCATCACCGCCTATGAAGCACTGGTACAGCAGTATCGCCGCCTGGAAGAAGCTGGTCTTGATACTACCAACCTCAACCCTTTGACAATGACAGACAGAGTCTGGCGCAAGGGAAAAGATTTATTTGTAGGCAACCACGCCGATGGTACCCCAATTCCCCGCCATTATAAAGGCGGCAGAATGCCCAGAAGCCTAAGTGCAAACCTAGGCAAAATCGACGTTCTAAGAGCCCTTGAGGTGTCAAGCAACCCCTACTTTGCCCTGCTGGCCGGCGATGTATTGGAAAATCCAGAAGACCTCGCTGATGCCGCACGAAAATTTTCCTATGGAAGTCGAACAGGAATTGATCTTCCAGGCGAAATTGGGGGAAATATCCCCGATGACCTGGACTATAACCGGACTGGCTTGCACTCTTTCTCTATCGGGCAACATACCCTTGTCGCAACCCCCATACAGACCGGCATCATGCTTTCAGCCCTGGCAAACGGTGGAAATGTATACAAACCCAAAATTGTAGGATCTCTTGCGGGTAAGGCACCCACAAGAGGAGAAGAGTTAACTTCCGGACATCGGAACTTCCCCTGGCAGGAAGAGCTCGGATGGGTAGGAATAGATTTTCCTTTATTTATAGGAGCTGATACGGAACAAGATGAGAGTTTGGTACAGGAAATACCCCCTCAAATCAAAAGGGAAGTTTTCCTTCCTGAAAAAATTCAGGCCATCTTGTTAGAGGCGATGTGCCGTGTTGTCGAAAGAACACAGAGAGACAGCTTGATGAGCCTCTCTAGGCTCTATCGCAACCATCCGGAGGCAATCAGTGACTATATCGAGCTAAAAAAACAATTCATTGGAAAGACGAGCACTTCAGAATCGGTAGAAAACATGGATCTCGATCTCAATGGTGGTACCAATATCTATACCCATGTATGGTTCGGAGGAATCTCTTATGAGAAGGACATCTACAATGATGACGGTCACAAATTCGTATTTCACAATGCTATGGGATCGCCAGAACTTGTTGTTGTGGTCTATCTGCGTTATGGAGGTTATGGCAAGGAAGCCGCACCTGTGGCTGCTCAAATAGCCAATAAATGGAAGGAAATCAAAAATCATGCCCATCCCCGAATCAACTGATCCACAGCACATTCCCCATGATGTTATGGAATCCATTGTATACAACAAAATACAAGCCGATAGAGCTGCTGGCAAAAAAATATGGCTGGTTTTTGGATTAAGCGCTAACCCCATACACCTTGGGCACGTTCACTATCTTGACTTGTTCACAAGATATCTAAATCCAGATCGTGTGATTGTGATCCCAAACAAATTTAATCCGCAAAAGAATCCACAAAATCAGTGCTCAATTGCGCAAAAAATCAAAACATGTCAAGCGGCTATTGCAGGTCATAAAAACTGGGAACTGGATAGACGGGAACTTGAACGGGAAGGCCCCTCCTACAGTTGGAAAACAGTGGAAGAACTGACCGGTGAAGCCGGCTCTGCAGCAAGAATTTATTTTCTGTTAACCGATGAAACGGCAGAAAGCTTGCCAACATGGGTTTTCCCCCCTGCCATAACCGAAAAAGAAACACCCGAAGAATACGAGAGCCGGCGCAACTTCATTCCCGACCGAGTGACTATTGTTTACGGGGGACGTTCGGAAGTAGACAGTGCCGCCAACGGGCTTTTGCCTGTTAAGCTATTAAAACTCGACGTAAAACCTGCTGACAAAAAACTCTATGAAGCCCTAAAAATGGGGTATATTCCCATCCACGGAACTCTTGCGG
>JBAWVE010000160.1:0-5145 GCA_037147435.1 Parachlamydiaceae bacterium | reverse complement strand
CGTTCAGGTGATCATGGCCATCCAAAAGTGTTACCTTCATTTGAACCATGCCAGATTCTCCTTGCATTTATCATTAAGTTCGCGTATACTGTTCTTTTTAAAGAGGTTTGTTTTGAAAGCAAGCTTCAGAAGCTAGTGTTTGGTTTGATTTGGTGAATTGTTCATAAATCAATGAACGGTTGTCAAGCCGGAGCTAGGCGTAATTTGAAACCTATTATGAGGTATGTTTATGAGTACTAAAGCCTTGGCGCAACCGGAATTTACCGGATGGCGTGCTACACTGTGGCCTATTCATGGGTATGAATTGAAGAAATTTTTACCTTTGGCGTTCATCATGTTCTGCTTGCTTTTCAACTACACGATCTTGCGTGATACCAAAGATACATTGGTCGTTAACTCAGCCGGCGCTGGAGCCATCACATTTTTAAAGTTATACTGTGTGACACCAGCTGCTATTTTATTTGTGTTATTCTACGCAAAGCTGACCAACATATTAAAACGTGAAACAGTCTTCTATGCAGTCGTTTTGCCATTTGTTGTTTTCTTTGGGCTTTTTGCCTTTCTTTATCCTCATTTGGGCTCTTTACACCCATCTGCTGAGACAGTGCAGTCATTACAGATGAGTTATCCACGGTTAAGTGGCTTTATCGATATCTATGCATACTGGGCATATTCGCTCTTTTACGTTCTTTCCGAAATCTGGGGTAGTGCAATGATCGCCCTGATGTTCTGGCAATTTGCTAACCATGTCGTGCGCATGAAAGAATCGAAGCGCTTCTATGGACTCTTTGCTGTTGTTGCCAACTTTGCATTGATCCTTTCCGGACAGGTTGTCAGCTTATCTTCTGGCTATATTCAGAATTTTTATGCTTCAAAGGAAGAAGCTTGGGAAGTATCGGTTTACTTGTTGATGGGAGCCGTTGTTATTTTTGGCGTTCTGGCGATGGGAATCTATCGTTGGATGCACACCAATGTCTTGACAGACAAAAAATACTTTGACCCTGACGAACAGGTAGTTAAGAAGAAAAAGAAAGAAAAACCATCTTTGGTTGAAAGTGCGAAGCTCATTTTCACTTCACCGGAACTCGGTTTGATTGCGATTCTAATTATGGCCTATGACGTCACGATTAACCTGGTTGAAGTTCAGTGGAAAAATCAGCTCGGCTTGTGGTATGCTGGAGATAAAGGCGGCTACAACTGGTTCATGGGACAATTCTCAACAGTTACCGGTATAACGACTATTCTTTTTGGTCTGTTTTTAGGATCGAACATCTTGCGTCGTGTCAGTTGGTTTTCCGCAGCGATAATCACTCCGATATTGATTGCAGTCGGTGGAGTAATCTTCTTTTGCTTCATTTTTTGTGAAGGATTCGTTAGCTTCGTCATGGAAAATATGGCTGTCTCAGCGATTGCCGCAGCTTCCCTGCTTGGAGCGATCATTGTTGTTTTGAGTAAGGCTGTTAAATACGTTTTATTCGATTCTACAAAAGAGATGGCGTATATTCCTCTTGATGACGAATTGAAGACAAAAGGTAAAGCTGCTGTTGATGTGATCGGTGGTCGTGCTGGCAAAGCCGGTGGAGCATTTACTCAGAGTACGCTGCTTATCTTGTTTGCAACCAAAGACGTGGCGACAATTGCACCTCAAGCATTCGTTGTTTTTGCAGTCGTTTGCGTTGCCTGGTTCTTTGCAGTGAAAATCCTCTCTCGTAAAGTGGATAGTGCTGTGAAGCGACGTCAAGATGAGGTTACAGCCTCAGCTCCTGTATTCGTAGCCCAGGGCGAGCCTAAAGCTTCTCCTGCAAGTTAATTGTACAGGATTAGCTCTGTAAAACCAAAAGGCCAAAAGGACACATGCTCCTTTTGGCCTTTTTTATTTGGCCTGGCAGGCTGCGATATTCTTTAAGGCCCTGGTGTTGATGCCGGAGATCACCATCGAGCGTTCAAAGTACATTTTTGCTTCTGCAAAATATTTCATTTCAAATAAAAGTACTCCAAGATTAAGCACAAAGTCACCTGATGAGGGGGCTACTGGATAAAAATGTTCCCATGCATGATCAATCGTTGCATGTAATAGTCCTTTCTGTTTTTCGCTGGCGGCAGGAATCGCTTTGAGGAGAGATTGAAAAAAGGTAAGTAGCACGCTGGCGTCCCAATTGCCTAGTTTAATGAGAAGGAGAATGTCCTCAAGAGGAGGATCCTTCCATTTTTCCTCCGTTAGGGAGACTAATTTAAAATAATCTGTTGGTTCAAAATTATCTATATGCTCGTGAAATGCTAATGCTGTTTCAGGGAAACGGGAGTTCTCTTTTCCAATGACACTCACCAAGATGGAAAATGCCGGATCCGGAAAAGATGTCAGGTGTGCTGTCCCTCCCCTTTTTTGAGTAGTTATTTCAGCATGGAAAAAGGCCGAAATCGAATGAAAGTTAACGGGAAAAGAAAAACTTCCATGCAGTGCCAATTTAGGATCGCCCCACTGTCTAATTTGTTCCTCAGTGCATACGCCTCTATCCCCAGCTATAAGAAGAAGTCGGTCTTGGCATAATTCCATAAAAGTACGCAAGGACTGAAAAGCACCTGTAGGAAATAGAAAGGGGCTTGCTTCAAATCGTTGGTCATACTCTTTCAAAAGGGCATTCCATTCAGGTATTTCATAATACGGTTGCGTTTGGGAAATAGGGTGGTATGCATAACGATACTTCAACTGATTAATAAGCAGTGGCGTGGGGAGTGCTGCCTCATTGCCTTTGACAAAAAGGGTAATGCGCCCTTCTTCCACATGACCATCTTTAACACGAAAAAGATCTTGGGGAATTGTGTCAAAAAAGTAATTACAAATGAGAACCAAGGGGTTAATTAATGTCTTTTTTGACAATGTTTCTTGACGATGGACCAGATATATGGGATCGCGCTGCGCGTGATAATAGTAGGCACAGTCCAGAACACCTCCCTCAAAATAAGGCTTTAAATAGGGGTGCTCCTGCCAAAATGTGAGGTTGCTTGGAGCTATATCTGTCATGACATAGCATAGTTTAATTTTTGGCAAGGAGCTGGTATCAAGAAGTTGAAATAGCTCTCTTAAAAAAAAATAAGCTAAACGTCCCGTGCCGGCTCCCAAATCCATCAAATAGACGGGGTGTTCAAGATCAATCGCGGACTGAGCAATACAATCGCGCAAATAACCCAAAACAACTTGCGCATAGTTTTTGGCTATATAGGAATTGCTGGTGATATAAGAAGGGACGCCGTGCTGGCTCCAGGCCTCAATGCCAAATTGACAGTAGGCTTCACGTTGGAGGTTCCATAAAAGCGATTGCGATAAACGTTTGTCCGTTTCTACTATTTTTTCAGGCAATTCCATTCTTCTTTCTATAAGCTATAGGGGGTGTCAAGTCAAGCTGAAAGGGGCGAAACCAGCAGTTTGTGCTAATCAGGATTTACTTGAACGCGAAGATCGCGAAGTAAGCGAAGATAACGCGAAGATAATAATTTTTCTTGCAAGTGCGTGCTCTAGACAGATGTTTCGATACCATCCACATTCATCCTAATAGAATCTCTTCGCTTACTTCGCGATCTTCGCATTCAAATAGTAAGAGATAAATATCAGAAGAATCTCAGGGAACACTTTCTTCTTCCCTATTTTAGGGGAATTTGATATTGTCTTCCTCTTGTCGCTGGAGAGGAGTGCAACTCCCTCTTAAAACAATTTTTTAAACAATTCCCTACGAAGGAAGCGGTCTGCTATGGAAAAACAAAAACGCTGGCAGTTTTATCTGATTCTAGCCGTACTCTTGTTGACCTTGTACAATATTTTACCGACGGTATTTTACTATACGAAACCGTTGGGGGCTCCGATTGATGCCCCTCGGGCAGAACATGTGGCTCACGAAGCCCTTGCTCGAGTTAACTCCCTGGAAGATGGAACAAAAGCATGGTTGGAATCTTTTACTAAGCTTTTAGGCGTACATCCGACGTCTGTTAGCTTGAGAGAAGATAGCCCAGGCCTTGTAGAGCTTGCCTTCAGTAATGAACAAGATGCACAAAAATTCCGCTTGTTTCTTCCTCGTGCTGGTGCCTTGATTCCATTCACTCCCTCGCAATTGGAACTCTATCAAGGTGTGGCCGAAGAGCCTGAAAAGGTATTGGTTTCACGTCAAATTAAGGTTCACCTGAATCCTGATGATTCCAAGGAACTGTTTCAATTCACTTCAAAACAAGATGCTGATGGCCTCATTACACCACAGTACCGTCACTTGGTTTATGACAGGGTGACTCAACTTGCTTTGGCTTTTGCAGGCCCAAGTAACACGGCTCAACAACTGGTCGCAGCAACACAGGATAAAAAAGAATCTGCAGATGATCTGACGATCGCGCTTGCTAAAGAGATCGTTGAAGTGGATGCACTTCTTTCAAAAACCGATAGTGCTGTTGTTAAACGTTATTTCGCAACACTGACACAAGGGGCCGGAAAGGATAGCGATGCGCTCATTCAAAAATTTCAATCGGGTTTAAGCACTCTTAAAACTCGTGTGGAATCTCAGCGTACTTCCCTTGTTGAAGAACAAAAAAAATTAAAAGCTGAGGGCGTATCTCTTGAAACAAGTCAAGAGCAGCTCCTGGCTTTATATGATAGCCAGATTCGAAGCTTGGATGCTGCGGGCAAAGTGATTCGTAAAAATCTAACGACAATTAAAACTGCGAAAGATCCTCTGACAAGCACATCCATAGAAGCTGCTTTAGCTAAAGGAAAACCATCCGAAAGAGCTGTACAAACTCTAAGCATGGAAGGTCGCAATCCATTTATCGAATCCCTGAATATTAATTGGGAAAACGACACTGTTGAAGTGCATTTTTATGCCGATGTACAGCAAATTCGTCAGGGGGACAATGGTAGTGAAGCGGCTTCTTATCAACGTGAAAAACTGGGTCAGTTGATCATTAATGATATTGCCAGAGCTTCACGCCTTGCAGATGAAACAATCTCTCCTGATGAGTCAACTTTCTCTGTTGCTCTGAGTAGTCTTATCGAAAGTCGTAGCTTCTTGGCTTTGGATCTCGGCCAGCTAGCTAAGAAACAGGCGCAACAGGAGAAACCGGGGCAACAGGAGAAACTGGAGGAACAGGGGCAGCCGGGGCGTCCGC
>JBAWVE010000159.1:0-5249 GCA_037147435.1 Parachlamydiaceae bacterium | reverse complement strand
AATAACAGGATGGGTATCCTGCCCATCCTGTTATTTTATTTTTTTGACTGCAAATTCTCCACGTACAGGTGATCATCGGCTATCGGTTTGGATGACCGAAAAGGTGATCTTGTCCGGCAGATTATCCTGAGTATTATTTGTTTTGGCACGGTTTATGCTCCCCAAAAAAGAGCGTAACGTCTACATTGGGGACAGGAACCTTTAGACAAGAGAGTAACATATGTTTGACAAATTCACAAATCGGGCAAAACAGGTCATTAAGCTTGCTAAGAAAGAAGCACAACGACTGAATCACAATTACTTGGGTACAGAGCACGTTCTTTTAGGATTGCTTAAGCTTGGCCAAGGGGTTGCTGTCAACGTTCTGCGCAACTTGAACATCGATTTCGAGACAGTGCGGAATGAGGTTGAGAAACTTGTCGGGTATGGACCAGAAATCCAAGTCTATGGGGATCCGGCCCTGACGGGAAAAGTCAAAAAAGTGTTCGAGTACGCCAATGAAGAGGCGGCCAATCTCAATCATAATTACGTAGGAACGGAGCATCTATTACTGGGATTGCTGCGGCAGACTGATGGTGTTGCTGCTCAGGTATTGGAAAACTTGAATGTCAACTTGAAAGAGGTGCGCAAAGAGGTTCTTAAGGAATTGGAAACGTTTAATCTTCAACTGCCTCCGATTGGTGGTACGGCTCCAAATATCAATCCTGCGTCGCAGCATTCTGGCGGTACAGCAGGGATAGGCGGGCCAAAGTCTTCATTCGAAAAGTCGGGTGGCGGTAGCGCAAGTTCAGACAAAATGCCGGCGCTTAAGGCGTATGGGCACGATCTGACGGAGATGTGCAGAGAAGGCAAAATGGATCCTGTCATTGGCCGTAAAGAAGAGGTGGAACGCCTCATTCTCATCCTTTGCCGTCGCCGTAAAAACAACCCGGTGCTTGTAGGTGAGGCTGGTGTGGGAAAAACGGCGATTGTTGAGGGACTTGCCCAATCAATTGTGAATGGGGATGTTCCAGATAATCTGCGTAAGAAGAGGCTGATTACTCTTGACTTAGCCCTGATGATTGCTGGTACGAAGTATCGTGGGCAGTTCGAGGAGCGTATTAAAGCCGTGATGGATGAAGTTAAGAAAAATGGCAACGTGTTGTTATTCATCGATGAATTGCACACGATTGTGGGGGCCGGGGCCGCTGAAGGAGCTATTGACGCATCAAATATTCTCAAACCGGCATTATCACGTGGGGAGTTGCAATGTATCGGCGCGACAACCATTGATGAGTACCGCAAACATATTGAGAAAGATGCTGCACTTGAGCGCCGCTTTCAGAAGATCATCGTCCAGCCACCAAGTGTTTCTGAGACAATCGAGATTCTTAATGGATTAAAGGCAAAATATGAGGAGCACCACAAGTGCATCTATACTCCTCAATCCCTAACTGCTGCAGCACTTCTGTCCGATCGTTACATTCATGGACGGTTTTTGCCTGACAAGGCGATCGACCTGATTGATGAGGCCGGTGCCAAGATGCGTATTGCGATGATGAATCAACCGCAAGATATCAGCAAGTATGAGAAGGAAATAGAAGAAACACGCATCGCGAAGGAAGAATCTATCGGCAGACAGGAATACGAAAAAGCTGCGAAGCTTCGCGACAAAGAAAAAACTTTAAGGGAACAGCTTCAGCAGATCCGCGCCCAGTGGGAAGTCAACAAGGAAGAGCACGAAGTGATTGTTGAAGATGAAGATATTGCCAACGTGGTTGCCCGGCAAACGGGGATTCCGATCACTCGTCTAACCGAGGGAGAGACCCAAAAAGTTTTAAAGATGAACGAGGTACTACGCGGAGAAATCATCGGCCAGGACGAAGCCCTCACAACCGTCTGCCGTGCTATCCGCCGCAGTCGTGCGGATATCAAGGACCCCAAGCGGCCGATTGGTGCTTTCCTGTTCCTTGGTCCTACCGGGGTGGGTAAAACTCTTCTGGCTCGGTTGCTTGCAATCCATATGTTCGGCGGTGAAGAGGCTCTGATTCAGGTCGATATGTCTGAATACATGGAGAAGTTTGCCGTCAGCAGGATTACTGGATCTCCTCCAGGATATGTCGGCCATGAGGAAGGGGGGCAGCTAACAGAACAGGTCAGACAACGTCCTTACTCTGTCGTTCTTTTCGATGAGATCGAGAAAGCACACCCTGACGTCATGGACCTCTTACTTCAAATCCTTGAAGAAGGGCGTTTGACAGACTCGTTCGGCCGCAAAGTGGACTTCCGCAATACGATCATTATTATGACGTCAAACCTTGGGGCAGACCTTATCAAGAAAAGCTCTGAGGTGGGTTTTGGCGCAGTGGAAGGATCGATGGATTATGATCATATTAAAGAAAAAATTCAAAGCGCTGTCAAAAAACACTTTAAGCCTGAGTTTTTAAACCGGTTGAATGATGTGGTGATTTTCCAAACTCTGAAGAAGGAAGATCTGCTAAAGGTTATCGAGATCGAGCTGAAAAAACTCTTTGCCCGCCTAGAGCGTCGCGAGGTGTTTATTTCTCTGGACGACAAAGCTAAGGAATTCCTTGTGGATAAAGGATTCCAACCTGAAATGGGGGCCCGTCCGCTGCGTCGGACGATCGAACAGTATCTGGAAGATCCTCTTGCAGAAAAACTGTTGACGTACCCTAATGAAGGACGTCGCTGCCTCGTCACTGTTGATGGGGACCACCTGACCTTTGTCGACCAAGAGGTATTCCCAAGACATAAAGAAATCAGGGAAGTCCGTCAAAAAGTAACAAGCACGACGTAATCGCCCTATTGTGGAACGTAAACCGGTTGTGTCTGTTCAACAGGGACAACCGGGTTTTCTTCAATAACTGCCCCTCCGATACCTGCAGCACCTCCCACTGCAGCCCCAGCTTCAGCGCCATTCTCGTAAGCACGAGCTTCTGGATGATGGGCTCCTGCCGCTGGGTGTCCGTAGTTGCCGGGATGGGTGCCTAAATGACGTTCTTGGAGATTGGCATGACCACCGCCCCTATATGATACATCTGAGGCGTTGGCATGACTGGCGTAAGTACTTAACGCTGTCAAAAGAGAAAGAGTTAGTAATAAAATAAATTGCTTTCCTATTAATCTTAACATAAAAACCTCCATTTAATGTAACCTGATCGGATTATATCATTAAATGTATTTATTATTCAGGTTTTTATATTACTCTGCCATTTTTGGGATTATGAGTAGTAGTAGTCGATTTCTTCGTTCTTTTTTGGTCCGATCACACGCCAATTCAAACGCAGGCTGTACCGGTCAAACAGAATTTGTCCAAAATAGGCGTCCCCCTCGCATAGGTGGGAGTCTACCGAAGATAAGGAATGATTGCTGGATGGCGCTAGATAGAAAAGAAAAACGGGACGGTCGACCCCTCTCCTTAAATGTTCCAGGGCAATGACTCCTTTGTCCCTATCTAATGTCCACCGAAAAACGTTGCTGAATTGCACTTCACCACCCTGTTTTCCCTGCCAGCTTCCCTTTTCGTTGAAAATTAGGGTGTTAAATCCTTCTTTTGTCATGATAACTTCCCCGCTTCCCGCGCCATTCCATCCTGAATTTTCCTTCGATTTTGTATTCGCATGGAAAGTCAGCCGCTGTACCGTTGCGAGTTTTTCCCAAAAAGCCAGAAGGGTCTGGATTTTATTTTTTTGGGTCATCCGCTGCGCTGCGTTTGGCTCGTCTTTTGCCACATAGTAGTCTTTTTTCTCATGAGTAGGCAGGAGAGTGTAAGCTTTTTTGACCAGTTGTTCGAGTTCATTCATCAGGGGGAAGGAGGGATTAAACTGATAGAGGCGAGTCTTGCCTTCATAGTAACTTGTAATGAGTCCTCCATTTTCCAGTCTAAGGAGTGATTTTTGGATGGGGGTGAGTGGGGTTCGTAATGAGCGATGCAGCTGTGTGCCGTAGCATTTGCCGTTGACGAAGAGAAATAACAGAATTCTTTGGACGCTTTTGTTACCACATAGGACTTCCAGCATATCATTCCCCTTCTTTTCATACGATAATTCGGCCTTGATCACCTTTTCGGTCAGAGTTTTACAGGATATGCAGCCATTCTGCAAAATTCTGACCAAAAGTTTTCACTGTGAAGGTGATCAAGGCCGATAATTCAGCACTTTATCGAAAGAATCAATTAGTTCCAAATGAAATCGAATGAAATGTTCTGTGTAAACCTGAATAGGTGTGTTAAAAACTACAATGTAGGTTACAAGTACATGTTTCGGTATCGGACATTCGGGCACGGGCGCTCACACAGGCACGAAAACACACTACCCCGGAACATGTACGGTTACAAGGGGGATGTGGAATCGAGCCCCTAATTCCTTCCAATAACCGTAATTATTATGGATTTTAATTAAATTTTTAGTTACTGTATAATAGTTAATCTTAAATTGTAGGAGATTTTAATGGATTCAGCATCTTCGCCTCGTCGCGTGATCTTTAATCAAGGCCGTCCTTATGTCGAGCCACCATCCTTTAAAGCCACTTTGGGTGGGGATCATGCCTTTTACAATGATCGCTATAATGCATGCGAGTTGCAGTCGAATAAAGTGCAGGTGCCTGTAGCTTATACGTACACTACAGGACACAAGGCTATCAGAATTGCAAAGCAGCTTTTTTCAATGCTTTTCTTTCCTCTCGGCATTTATAAACTTATTCACTCTCTGGCAGGACAAATCGCTATTCTACCTGCCTGTAATTATCTAAAAAAAGATGTCGATGCCTTAAGATCAAGGGTTTCATTCAATGGCGAATGGAAATATAAACGAATAACGGTGGCAGTCGATGGATACAAAATAGACGCCGTGATTGTCGGTAAAGCTGCCACCCTAAATAATGGAAGATGGGTTTTAGCCTCTAATGGGAATGGGGAGCTTTATGAAACCACACTTGTTTATCATTCCGATTTTAAAGAAATTCTCAGTTCAATCAAGGGCAATGGGATCGTATTTAATTATCCAGGCGTGGGAGCAAGCTCGGGTCCTCCAAGCAGACAGGCAATGGCCAAGGCTTATCGGGCCATTCTTACTTTCTTAGAAGATCAGAAAAACGGAATCGGTGCCAAAGAGATCATTGGATACGGCCATTCTATTGGCGCGGGGGTGCAATCGGATGCTTTAGAAGCTCATGAATTGAAAAAAGATGTGAAATACTATGATCGCAAAATTCGGTTGGAAAATTTCATAACATTCTAATTCTCAAGAATA
>JBAWVE010000158.1:0-5254 GCA_037147435.1 Parachlamydiaceae bacterium | reverse complement strand
CCAAATCGTTGCATGGCAATTTGAGCACAGGCGGGCGATGGGTCCACCCCAAGAACGTGCTCAAATCCCGCATCGCGGAAATGCGCCAACAGTTGTCCGCTGGAGCAACCGATGTCGACGATTTGCGCGTAATGATTTGGCACATGGGGGATCATGGTCTGGGCAACCGCCCGCATTTTTTCAACTTCCCATTTCGTTTCTGTTCCGCTTCGTGCGTTGTCTTCGTATTTTGACATCATGCCATAGTAGGCGTCAAACCATTGCTGATCCGGAATACCGTCCGCAAAAGCAAATCCGCAGGCACTGCAAGCTACAACATCGTAACCTTCCAGAAAACTCGCATTCCCCTCCCTGACATACCGTTGTTGGTAGAGTAAATCCCCTTCGGTTCCACCGCATATCGCGCAGGTTCTGCGGAACGCTCCCTGTCCTGATGCCATCATGGTTTCATCCTCCACCGGGGTATGGCATAACAGACCGTATCATCAATTTCACGCGTATAGTGCCGGGTGAAAAGGCAATAGCCTGGATTCAACTTATGAACCAAATTCGGAATTTCCCAGAGGTTTTCTGGATAATGGTAGGCAGATATCGCCAACACCGGCTGATGTTTGGCTATCAGATTAGTCGCACCCCTCAGAGCCGACGCTTCAAAACCTTCAATGTCCAACTTCAGGAAGGTTGGCGGTTGACGTCCGATGATGTATTCGTCCAGGCTGATAACGCGCAGTGATTCACCCCCCTGCTGACCTTCACCAGCAAATTGCGAGTCAAAGGCAGATGTGCTGATAAATCGTAGCGTGCCCGGCTGATCGGCAAGTCCACAGCGTACGGGGAAGATTCGCTTCGGATCAACAGACGCCTTCTGTTGTAGCAAGGCAAAGCTTCCAGAA
This sequence comes from Parachlamydiaceae bacterium, assembly GCA_037147435.1. Classification (GTDB taxonomy): domain Bacteria; phylum Chlamydiota; class Chlamydiia; order Chlamydiales; family Parachlamydiaceae; genus JBAWVE01. The sequence continues at coordinate 4,361 of JBAWVE010000158.1, read as the reverse complement.
TCAGGTTCAAAGGCATGGTATTCTTTGAACACCCCTTTGGATATTTCCAAAAACATCTCCAACGTATCGCCATTAAATGCTCCCCCGTCCAACACTACTTCCTGATCAGAGAGTTGAAGGATTTCCGGATCAAAATAGATTTGTTTGCGGGAATATATTTCGTCCAGGCACCGCTTTTCAAAGGTCAGCAGGTATTCGATTTTTGATGCAAAAGTCCGCCGCGACTCCTCATCAGCAAAAAGACGGTAAGCGTGGTTGATAGCGTCATGGTTCCGGGGGTTCGCAACGGCTTCCAACGCGCCCTTGTACTCCCGATTGGCAAACATATCCGGCAGTCGGTGGGCAAGCCATGGCATTGGATAGACCCATTGGCATCCGCCGTTCATAAACAATTCACACACTTCCGAATCATAAATGCTTGTACTCACCAAAATCGAGCAGGTTGAATATTGTTCCATTATTTGCTGCGGTGAATAAACCGGGAGTCCGTCCATCAAATTTTCCCATAACGTGGCGTTGCGGTCGCCAAAACCAAGGACATCTGTCCCTCGTTTTTGCAATGCCACAGCGGCAGTACGCGACAAACGGCCAGCAGGATAGAGAATGGCGGGTGTTTTTTGATCAAACAGGCGATTCAGCGACGGAAACCGATGTTCCATCGTCGCTTCGATATCTGTCTCAAGGATGTTTGTAAAAGACAAGCTCATGGCATTAGCTTTTTTATCAACAATAATTGACAGCAACCTTTTACTCGATGTTCAAGTTTTTTTGTAACATGATGATATTATCGTAATCCTATTAAATCAAGCACTTACATTTTTATCGACAAAAAACTTGATAATCGAGTTTTAGGCTTCACAAATTAGATGGCCGTCCATCCACCATCCACAACAAGATTAGCACCTGTCATATACGAAGAAGCATCGCTCGCTAAAAAGATCAAAGCGCCTTTATAATCAGTTGGTGTAGCCATCCTTTTCAAGGGAGTCTTCTTTGAATAAGATTCGATAAAATATTGATCTTGTTTGTTTTCAACGCCACCCGGCGTTAACGTATTTACTCGCACCCCTTTTTCGCCCCAATAAGAGGCAAGATATTTTGTGAATGCAATTACAGCGCCTTTTGTAGCGGAGTAAGCCGGAGGTTTATAAAAAATCTGTTCACCTCTTTCATTCTTATATAATGATTGATCTGGGGCAACAATGCCGTACGTCGATGCTATATTGATAATGCTTCCTGATCCAAGCTTTGCCATCTCGGCACCAATAATCTGTGAGCAAAGAAAGACCCCTGTTAGATTTACGTCAACCGATTTCTGCCATAAATTGAGCGGATAATTCTCAAACTTTGACTGTTCGGCAGCAGCTTTAGGACTTTCGAACATGTCGTTTATAGCAGCATTGTTAACTAGGATATCAAACCTTCCATATTTATCCCGAATAATGTCCCGCGTTCTTTCTACTGATGATTTATCTGTTACATCGAGACCAACACCAATGCACGATGAAGATAATGTAGCGGCAAATGTCACGCATGCCGATTCATCAAGATCGGTTACCACGATTTTCGCACCTGATTCTGCAAGCGCAATACAGTACTCTTTCCCTATTAACCCAATTGCGCCTGTCACAACAGCAACTCTATCTTTTAGTGAAAATAAATCGACCATTTTAACTTTCCGTTAATAGTCTGTCTGTTTATAAATCTCAATAAGTCACGTACTACAATTGGGCAAGATTTGGGAGGCCAGCAAATCACATATTTCTCGAACCGCGCCCTGGCCACCCTGCTTTATTAAAATAATATCAGCTCTGCTAAGCACTTCACGATGGGCATCAGCAGGAGCAATTGCACAACCAACAATAGGGAAACATGGTAAATCATTAATATCATTGCCAACGTAAATAACTTGGGCTGGATCTACTGCGCGTTCCTGCATCCAGTTTTTTAAGGCAATAGCTTTGTCCGATATCCCCTGCAAGAAAGGAATCCCCAATTTTAGGCATCGTGCTGATACAGTTGCACTCGTCTCGGTTGACATCACGAGTATTTTTATATTACTTTCCCGCTGTAATGTAGCCAGTCCCAGTCCATCACTGCGATTGACAGCCACCTGCTCGTGACCCTGTTCATCTATCCAAGCGCGGTTATCGGTCATGACACCATCGAAATCAAGCACTATAGCAGAAACGAATCTGGGAAGTAGCCGTCGCTGCATAAGCGGTGAGAAATAAACCCCCGTTGGATGATCCGGGGTCAAAGCCAGGCGCAGTACCCGTTCACCATCTACCAGAGGTGCGCCAGGTAATGTTTCACCGCGGGCAACCTCAATGAAATGCCGCATTTCTGCTAGAAACATGTCATTCCGGGCGAAATCGGCTGGACCTGAAAAACTATCCCATTCTCCTGTTTTGACGGAAAAAACACGAAGCATATTGTCGTCCTGGTCCCATCGGATAGTTCCCTCCGTCCCAATAATTTCAAAACGATGGGCCGGCGGTCGCTGGTAGTAATTCAAATGTAGACTACCAATAGCACCTTGCGCAAATCGGAATCCAAACTCCACCGCATCTTCTATCCGAATATCCAACTCACTTACTTTAGAGGTTTTTTTCCACAAAGGAGTTGCATCACCTAAAAACCAGAGCAGATAATCCAAAGGATGACAAAGGGTTAGCAGGACACCGCCCCCAAGTTCTTCTCTTACGCTGTAGCTTTGACGGTAATCTTCCCAAGGGTGCCAATCGGGGAGATAATCACCATAATGGGCTCTTGCCGACAAAGGGTTCCCTATTGCCCCTTCTTTTAGTAATGCACGTACATGTTGAAAATGAGGATGATACCGAAAGTGAAATCCTACAAGTAATTGAGCATTGCTTCTTTGCATTGCCGCACGAAGAAGATCAATGTCTTCAAGACTGTTTGAAATGGGCTTTTCAATAAGAACATGGCAGCCTGCTTCGACGGCAGGGATTGCAATATTTAGATGCATTGCTGTTGGATTAGCAATAATGACAGCATCAGGGCACCGACTCAAAGCAGCGTTTAAATCAGTTTGCACCGGAAACTCGCTCAAATCATCATCATGTAATGTGCGTTTTAACGTCCGCAGAAGGACAATATCCCGTTCTCCCAGATGCAGCAAATTACGTAAATGCCGCCGACCTATGGAACCAAGACCCGCAATCAAAAATTTCATCATCATGTCCTAATCTGAAGGTTAAACACGACTTAATCTTCTTTCATTGGCGGTACAATCATATTGGAGAGAAATTCGCTTCGTTCTAAAAAAGGCCAAAGATCTTCCAACGGTTTTGATATCATCGATCCGTCTGGCTTTTGTACAGATGACAGACTGGGAGCACGTTGTTCGTCCTTTCTGATCAAAACATCACAAATAACTGGTCCAGGCATTTCTATTACATTTTTTATTTCAGACATCAAATTAGACTGATCCGTAATGCGACATGTTCTCAATCCATAAGCAGATGCAACCTTCACAATATCAACGAGGGTCATACCGCTGCTGGCTTCTGATCCCATAAAACGGCCAAAGTACCTTTTCTGCATCGCCATGATAGAGCCATAGCCATCATTATTCAAAACAAAACACTTGATAGGCAGATTTAATCGTTTAAGTGTTTCTAATTCTTGAATGTTCATCTGAAATCCACCGTCACCGTCCACACAAATGGTTCTTCTTCGTTTCGAAGCAAGACAGGCTCCGATGGCGGCCGGTAGTCCAAAGCCCATAGCTCCTAAAGCTGTGGTATTGAAAATCCTCTGTCCTTCTTTGACCTTAAAAGCAAGTAGAAAAATTTCTATACCAAATCCCGAACTTCCAGGTACAATCACATCGTCAGGCTGAAGGACATCAGATAGAACTTCAGTCAGGTGGTAACAGCTTACCTTTCCAGATGGGTGCCGATGCTCGGGCAGCACAACGGGGTAACGCTTCTTCCAGTCTTGACAGCGATTCATCCACAGAGAGCGGTCTTTCCTATGAACGGTTCCAGCTTGTTCAAAGAACTCGCGGAGGAAAACTGCTGCATCGACACAAACTGCAAGATCAAGTATATGACTCAATTTATTAAGTTCGTTAGGGTCCACATCGACTGCGACCTTTTTCGCTTCTCGTGCTAACTTTTCAGGTGCAAAACCGGTTAGCACCAAATCCAAGCGCGTTCCCAGAGTGAGTAAAAGATCTGAGTTCTGCAAAGAAAAATTTGCACCACGGGGGGCAGATGATCCCGGTCTGCCTACGAGATTTACGTGTGTTTCTGGCAAGAGATCCATGGCTGGCCAGGTTAACAAAACAGGTATGTTGAGAAGATCAACTAAACGGCCAAAATCAGCCTGTA
>JBAWVE010000157.1:0-5293 GCA_037147435.1 Parachlamydiaceae bacterium | reverse complement strand
CAAAAAAATAAAATAACAGGATGGGCAGGATGGGTAGGATAAGCAGGATACCTTCATTTGAACCCCGGGGCTTTAACGCAGCCCAACCTGTCAAAACTTACTTGTTGGCCTACTAGATTTATTCAGGGAGTCGCAGCGAGGGCAGCGGGTGATTTTCTTAGCCCCGGTGTCCAGGTAAGCAAAATGGCAAAATTCGCACACATTGAGGTCTTTTTCTGGAGGGAGGAAACGGCGTTTGTGAGCACGGTAGTGAGAGGCTATCCACACGCCCATTAGGATTGCCAAAGTGGCCCCTAAATAGAGCAGTAAAGCTGTTGCTGGGGATAATTCAATCATGATGAAACTGCCCGGTTGAAATGAAATTCAATGGTACCATCTGTAACTTGGGTGTCAGTACCCTTAGTAAAGGCCATGCGGCGCAGCATGGATTCCGCAGCACGGTCAATAGAGGGAACATTAGCACGCTGTATTGGCTCGAACCAGAACACCTTCCCCGATCGCCCATCTACACGCACATCATAAATGACCCGTAATTCACTCGACACTGCTACGGTTTGCAAGGATCCATCTGCGACATCCGCTATGACGCCTCTTCCAGCCAGTTCGCCCGATACTACAATAGCAACAGGCACCCTATTCTTTTTCCGCGTCACCACAAGATCGGGAAAATACGCTTCTTTTTCCATCCTGGAAAATGGATAATCCGCGCTATCCTTTCCCGGACCGTAGACCCTAGGGCGGGTCATGGAGTACAGGGGGTGGACCGCGGCAACAGGCTGTGATCGCTCTGGAATGGGTATCCCTTGAATCGATAGGGGACGCGTGGTGACTTCAGCAACAACAGCAGAACCATCGACATTGATGGAAGGATATGCTTCAACACCGATTGGGGGGAACAGTGTTTCGATGACGCGGATTTTAAAAGGCGACACGTGGAACAGGATTATAAAGAGGGAGTGAAGACCTAGAGCCAAGGCAAAAGCGATGATGAGCGAACGGGTGAAAAGACGCTCGCGCGTACACATCAATAAATTGACTTGCCCATCGCGAGACTTTCTCTCCAGTTTTAGCATTAGAAATACTCCGCTTCTGCAGCCTCATCCGGTTTATAAACGAGACGAATTTTAGGAGAACTTTCCTGAACAATGGAGAAAAGGCGGAGGAAGGCACCATAGTCCACCCTTCGATCAATACTTAAAACAATAGTGGGGACAACGGAGGCGACTCTTTGGAAGCTTGCAACTTCATCCTGCAACTGTTTTTTTACAGAAGATAGATCGACAATGGCTTTTTTGGATCCTACGTAGATCACATTCTGAGCGTCCATCACAACGAGAATTTGTGTTGTCATGGCGGCCGAATTTTTATTGAGAACGGGATTTTCAATATTTAATGATTTGAGAGGCAGTACATCGGAAGTCACGACGAAAAAAATCAGCATCAAGAAGATCACATCAACAAGAGGTGTCATATCGATGAAAGTATGAGTGACTTTAAGGTTTGTCTTGAATTTCACGATCTTTTTGAACCGCCATTTTTAGGGTAGGGTCTTTCGAGGGCATCATCTTGTTCTGTTAAGATATCCACAATCTCTGAAGAGGTTGTCTGGATTTCTAAGACAAAGCCTTCAACACGACTGACGATATAGTTGTAAGCGATGATCGAGGGGATGGCAACAACAAGACCGGCAGCTGTCGTCACGAGGGCATATTCCATGGCTTCTCCAATGCGGGATGCAGAGATATCTACAAGACCGCTCATGCGCATTTCTGAAAACGCCTGGATAAACCCCAATACTGTTCCCAGCAATCCAATTAAGGGGGCGATGTAGGCAATGATTGACAAAAGCTTGGCATTTTTCTCCAGTCTGGAGATTTCAATCAACCCCGCAATTTCCATGGCATTTTCTATTTGCTCTTTAGTGCGGCTATGCTTGATCAAACCGGCCTTTACAATATTTGCTATTGTACCTCCAAGATTTTCGCAGATTCCCACAGCTTCTACAATATTCCCTTCCTTAATTGTCTTCCGCATGTCCACAATAAAGCGGTTAGTGTCTATCTCTGAACGGCGTAAATTCATCAACCTCTCAATGAAAACGGTAAAACTAATCAGGGAACACCCTCCAATAATAATCAAAATAATATTCCAATTGGATCCTGTCTGAAATATATTAGCGAGCATGGCGTGGCCCTCAAAAAAGTTAATATCCATAATTAGTCTCCAATTTTTCTTTTGCTTTTTGCGCCCATACTCCCCCTTTCTTCACCATCGACTCTAATTGCTTGCGCGCCAGCTCGGGCCGTCCCTGGATTTCGTACGTCTCTGCACGTAAAAACATAGCCTTTAGACGGAGCGAGGAAACGGCATCGTCGTTAACAACCTTCGATAGTGTAAGAATGGCATCATCAAATCGTCCTAGAGCACGGCAGCATAGGCTTTGCTGGATCCACAAATCCAGCCGCTGATCTGTGCTGAGGGACTGTGCACAATTTAATTGTGTACAGTCCTTTAATACGCCGCCTTTAGAAATTTCTTCAGCCTGTTTGAAATCCTTCAAAGCCTCTAAATAGTCTTTACGACGCAAGGCAATCCTTCCCTTTTCATCCCACGCACGTGCCTGATAATACCTCGATCCCTTGGCACTGTCTGTTTTATTTAGGATTAAGCCTGATAGCACGTCATCAGCTTTCTGATCCTTGCCAGCACGAATGTATGTTTGCGCTAAACCAAATGTGCTTTCATCAACGGCGATGGGTATCTGCGGAGTGGAAGAATGCACCTTAAGTAGACCCAGGAATACTTCTTCAGCATAGTCCAGATAGATTTTTTTCTTTGCCCCTTGGGCTTCTTCTGCAATTGCCAAATTTGCCATCGCCCGTTCTAACATGGCACGGTAGCGTAAAGCGCTATAATACTCTGTTTTCCCAGGTGGAATCAATCCTTTTTCCAACAGATTATCAAAGGTAGTCTCAACCTGCTGGAATGCATCGATGGCATCGATTAAACTTTTTTTTCTAATCCACTTTCCTTCGGGAGTTTTTCTGTCCCGCTTATAGTCCAGGCCCAATAAATAATAGCTTTCAATCAGAAAAGGAGTGCGATCATATTTCTCTTCAAAACCCTGCAGATGCTTCATCGCGTTTTTATCACCCTGCAAATACTCTTCATAGGGATAGAATGTGAAATAAGCCTCCGCGGAGTACGGAGAGGTAGCGTAGTGTTCAAAGACATGTTTTTTTCTCTGCTTAACAACGTCTGAATCTTTTCCCATGAGTTCCGCACAACACGCCGCCCAATACCACGCCTCCCCAGCAAGGGTAGATTTTGGATAGGCGGTCGCGAGTTGCAAATAAACTGTTTCAGCATTCTTGTAGTCGGCATCGCGATAGTACACGCCCCCGAGATGGTTCAAAGCGATATCACCAAACTTAGCGGATTTCACGGCTGCAGCATTTTTCAATGATTGTACGGCAATGGGTAAGTAGTGCTTATCCGTTTCGGCTAATTTTGCGGCGTAATAGCCATGGAGATACAACAACTCATCCGAATCTTGCACCACTTGATCATTTTGAACCTGTATTTCAGGAATCAATTTCGAATCAAGAAGACGCCATGCTTCCTGCACATTGAAATGGCCGGTGGCAATGACTTGATATTTTAGGGTGCCTGCTGGAATTTCTGAAAACGCCATTTGACTACTTAGGATAAAAACATGTGAGAAGGCATCAGCAGCGCGTTTGTACGCTGCTACAGCCTGAGATTTATCACCAGAGGCTTCCAGTTTATCCCCGTATTCCATATCGTTGAGTCCCCTCATATACCACCCTGTTACATAGAAAGTGGACTGGGGTTTAGGGGCTGCCTCCTGAGTCAATTGCCGATAAAAAGCATCGCGCATTGGGTATGTTGGCGCAGCTTCTGCACGCAGGAGAAGGGCGTGCGCCTGTGCATCGCGGGACTGAAAAAGTTCCGTCTGAGACAACAGTGCTTCTGCTTTCAAATACGCTGTGCTATCGTCCCCGACTGTAATTTCACTGAGGTAGGTTTGTGCAAGAGCTAAAGATCCTTTCTCGCGCATTGATTGATTGCCTTGAAGCACAGCTTTTTGAAAGGCATCTTCAGCATTTTTGAGATAGGCCAAACGTTCTTGGCGGCTTTTCGTGAAATCTTCAGAAATTTTCAGGTAGCTCCAACCAAGGCGGTACATGGCTTCCACATACCAACTGGACTTTTCCGCTGCTGTTGCTGTTTTAAAGTAAGCAATGGCCTGATGGTAGTCCTGCTGCATGGATGCGGCCTCACCAAGAAAATACGCCAATTCAAAAGAAAAAGGATCTTGAGGAGAAACATTTTTAGATAATCCAATGAGTCGCGTTGTGGCATCCCCAGGATGGCCTTCGGCAAGGCTGACACGCGCTAAATAGATAGTGGCAAGGAGTTGTAGAGATGGTTTTTCTTGAGTTCCCGTTGCAAGGGTTTGAAAAACGTTTCGGGCTTCCTCATACTCTCGAAGCTTAAAATAAATGTCTCCCAACTCAAAAGCTGCCTCATCACGAAAATTAGTGAGGGCCGTTGAGGAGGATAAAAGGAGTTCTTTTGCCTCAGCATAGCGGTGCAAACCTTTGTAGGCTAAAGCCAAGAGATAGATGGAATAACCCCTTACAGTTTTTAAATTGTCAGGCTGCGATTCAGCAAACTCGAGATTAGCTTTAAGGGGTTCTATTGCCTGGTCGTAGTCTTCCTGAGAGATAAGAGCTAAACCCAAGCGGTAGCGTGCTTGCATCTTCGTCTGCAAATCCACACCATCAGCTGCGACATCCCGATAGGCGTCGATGGCACGTAAATACAACCCTGCTTCAAGCTGCTCGTCCCCGGTTATCAGCCGCCCATCAGTGGCAGTAAAATTCTCCTCAAACATGGGGATGACGGCACTGCATGGGAGCGTGGCACAAACCATGAAAAAAAGAAAAAAATGTCTTATCATACAAAAAATCATTGCTTCCACCTGCGAAGTTACAGGATACATGATTTACGAATATAGTACCACTGAGGGAAATTTTCTGGAAATTTTCGTCTAAAAATATAATAACAAGATAGGCAGGATGGGGAGGATAGGCAGGATAACCTTCGGATGGCGAGTTGTGTGTGGGCTCTGTAATAAAATAACAAGATAGGCAGGATGGGGAGGATAGGCAGGATAACCTTCGGGTGGCGAGTTGTGTGTGGGCTCTGTAATAAAATAACAAGATAGGCAGGATGGGGAGGATAGGCAGGATAACCTTCGGGTGGC
>JBAWVE010000156.1:0-5301 GCA_037147435.1 Parachlamydiaceae bacterium | reverse complement strand
ATGCTTTTAAGCAGGGTGCCTTGGTGTTTACCGAACGGCATATGTTGGATTTCACGTGGACGGTTAATCAATGTGAAAATTTCATCAATGGACAAGTCGTCTGTCATGAAACAAAAGATTTTGTATAAGACAACAACGTCATCGAGGGCACGGTGGGCATTGTTTGCCGTAATGCCGTAAATTTCGCGTAGAAACTGGAGAGTATGTTTGGGTAAGTCTTTTCGATACCGGCGGGCCCACTTTAAACTATCCAAAAACTTCCAGGACGGCATCTCTTGGTTGCAGCGTGCGAACTCATTTTTTAAAAAATGGTAGTCAAAGGCATCGTTGTTATGGGCAATCAGGACGACATCTCCAGAGCAAAACTGGCAAAACTCAAGGGCAACGGCCTCAAAAGAGGGGGCACTTGCCACCATTTCATTTGAAATGTGGTGGATGGCTGTTGCTTCGGCGGGGATTGGGCTTCCAGGGTTTATTAACCGTTCGAACGTTGTATTATTAACCGGATCGTAAGCAGCAAGCTCGATGACGCGGTCTCTGTCGGCGCGAATACCAGTGGTCTCAGTGTCGTAGAAAATGGGGCGCATACTCATAACGGTTTCATTTGGGATTGAGTCAAGGATGAGGATCCCTGTTCTTTTGTTTGCTGCATCAAGGCATCGTAAGTGATGGAACCATAGGCAACGGCAGCGATGACCGGTGCAAACGAGTTGCAGATCACTTGCGTTGCATGTAAATAGGCATCGAGAACTTGCTCGTCAACTTTCTTTTCTTTTCCCGGAATCATGATACGAAAAAACACGACAGAGGATGTTTCGTCCATCCCGAATCCTGGTGTATCTGTTTCTTTGTTTAACAAATGCAGCAGACGTGCGGTGTCATTCAGTGTTTCTGCTGTGGTGTGACAGGGGAGGAACGCAACGATTTGCAGCAACTCACTGCCTTCATAGATACGGAGGAAGAGGGGGAAGTCCCGTTCGCCGATCTTAAAGAGGATGCAAAGCTGGTTTGAGTCTTCCTGAATTTCACTCTCCATCCCTTTGGTGTAAAGGTGCTGTTTAATCCTGGATAGCTGTAATAGAATCATCGTTTTAGTATCCTACGTTGGGGCTCGCACTGGGTTTTTCTTTTGTAAATGCTGGATTGTTTGTCGAAGGAATCGTTGAAAAATCGTCTGGTCCAGGCATTGTGTAGCACGATGTCATGCAGGCAAAAATTGCCGCACAGAGCATAAGATTGAGTATTGATGACATGGTGGCCTCGCATTAAGTGGTTCGTTGGAGCTCCAGTATATGTCGACATGGAATTTCTGGCTATCAGTTTGATGGTGCGAAGCATTTGGAGTGCGTGCGACTTGTCGCCGCTTTGGATTACATCGACTTGTCGATGTCCTAGTTGATGTGACAACCTTTGCTACAATTAAGGGGAAAATGCTAATTTTTTAACCACATTAGGCAATCTCTTGACAAAAGACATCGACACTTTTGGTGTGTGCAATCAGGTTGTTTTTTTCTCATTGAGTATTTGGCTGAAGGGGGACGCAGGTGTGGCTGCAGGTGCTTCTTCGGTATCCAATCCGGCTGCGGGGTAGTTTCCGAGGAATGTAACCCCGTGAGGCGATTCAGCGACGACAATCCCTTTTCCTGCAACTTCAAGGAGATAGACCATTGTTTTTTGTGACAGGGCGCGCCTCTCCACGACGATAATGGAGCTGTCGTTATTTCCTTGTGCAAGTTTAGCATTCACCATCCGTTTTAGAAACCAGGCAACGATTAAAATCAGGACGATGACAATCCCAAGAGTCGCTGTCATTTTCAAAAACTCTACCAGAAATTTATTGTTTTCTTCGGGTTCGGGATGGCCGATCAGATCTTCAATGGGAAATGTCGGTCCTGTGAGATCCTTTGAGGGGGAGAAATCTGGACCCTGCGGTGCGTTGTGCTCGGTGGTTTGCTTGATTGTTGGCGCTGAAGATGGTGTCTCCGCAAAGGCTAGGAGCGGTAGGGCGCAAGCTAGGAAGGTACATAAAAGATACGTTGATGATTTCATATAAACCTACTGTGTTTTCAGCGATTGTTACTAATGCAATATGCCTGCGTTCTCACAAGACTTGGTGGATTTATAAGCTCGACAAGTCGTGCGATAGGAGAGCGGCGACAAGTCGCGCGCACTTCAAACGCTTCGCGGCTTCGCGCTAGCGAAATCCTATCTATAGATATCAGATTGATTGATTTGAAGCTACTTATTGTGTTATGCTGGGATCCTCTCATAATTTAGGGGATCATCATGCGTGGGACTATTGCATTGGATATTGACGGCACCCTGACAACGGGCAGCCTCTCCTTGCCTGAAAAGACTATAAAATACCTTACCAGCCTGGAAAATACCGGATGGCGCATCCTTTTTGTCACGGGAAGAACATTTCGTTCTGGATGTAAAGCTCTCAAAGATGTCCCTTTTCCGTTCTACTTTGCCGTACAGAATGGAGCTATTCTCTTTGAAATGCCCAGCCAACGTATCATCTCAAAAAAATATCTCGACCGCTCGATTTTTATTGAAATGGAAGCGATTTGTTCGACACAGCCCAGTGATTTTGTGGTTTATAGTGGATTCGAAAATGATGACCAGTGCTACTTTCGCCCGCACGAGTTTTCTCCACCATTGCGCGATTATCTGCAGCGTCGGGTGACAGCTTACAATGAAGTATGGCACCCTCTTGAGTCCTACGACAAAATGGCGATTGATGTATTCCCTTCGATCAAGTGTTTTGGATTGTTTCCTTCCGCTAAGGAACTGGCAGGCGTCATAGAAAAACGTTTGGGTTTACATGTTCCTGTGATACGCGATCCATTCAGTGAAGAGCTCTTTACAACTCCTGATGAAAAATATTTTGTCGTGCAGGCCACCCATCCAGAAATATCCAAAGGACAGGCCCTTTTGGATCTCATCGCCGCATTAGGAAAACAAGGGAAAATCATCGCTGCTGGCGACGACTATAATGACATCTCAATGCTTGCCGTCGCGGATGTGGCTGTGGTGATGGCCACAGCACCCGACGATTTACTGAAAAAGGCCGATATTATTGCTCCTTCGGCCGCCCAAGAAGGGATTATTACTGGATTGGAGGCCGCGATAAAAGCATGCAATCTTCTTTAGGAGTCGTCGGATTCGAAAAATATCGCGTTAAGTGTATCATCGGTGTAGAACCACATGAAAGGGCGCACGCCCAAGACCTCCTCATCGATTTAAAGGTTGAAGTCAATCTCTCAGCAGTTGCTGTGTCGGGCCTTCTTTCCGATACTATCGATTATGTTCAACTGGCTGCAGTCTGCGCCCGCATGGCGCAAGAAGGGGCATACCTTCTTCTTGAAAAATATGCAGCAGATCTCTCCCAAGCCATATTGGAACAGTTTCCCGTACAATCTGTCACGATTTGTGTGAGAAAACCGCACCCTTTTGAAGGGGTTGAGTGCGCTTTGGTCGAATTGCGTGTCAATCGTGCAGAAATGCGGGGTGAGCTATGAAGTGGACTTTAGTGACGGGTGGCGCCAAAGGGCTTGGTGCAGAGATATGCCAGGCGCTGGCTGCAGAGGGCAGGTCCGTTTTGGTGCATTATCATACTAGCCAGCCTGAAGCTGATCGTATTGCTGAGGCATGCCGACAGCATGGAGTCGATGCAGAGGCCATTTGCGGCGATTTTTCATCGCTTCAGTCGACAGCACTATTTATTAAAGAATGCCACAATACCTTTCCACAGATAGAAAATCTGATTAATAATGTCGGTAACTATTTAGTGAAGCCTGGATCAGAGACAACACCTGAAGAATGGAACTCCTTGTTCCAGACAAATCTCAACGCCCCCTTCGCTTTATGCCAGGCGTTTCTGCCTTCACTTCGGCAATGTACCGGGAGTATTATAAATATTGGCGTCACGGGAGTAAATAATATTCATGCTGACGTTCAGCGCACGGCGTATATGGCAACGAAGATGGGCTTGTGGATGGTGACCAAATCCTTGGCGCGGGAACTAGCTTCTGCACACGTACGCGTGAATATGGTCTCGCCGGCTTACCTTGAGAATGCTGTGGACTTGCCCAGCAATCTGGCTAAACTTCCTATGGGGCGACCTGCCGCGTTCTCTGACGTACTTGCAGCCATTGCCTTTCTGTTACGTAAAGAGAACGCGTATATCACAGGACAAAATATTGAGGTTGGCGGTGGTATTGGCCTTATTCACTAAATTTGCTAAATTAAAGCGTGTAGTGCAAACACTCACTAGGAAAATATGATAGAAAAAAATGACACGATGCGCCACCTGATTGAAATGGCGATACACTACGGACGTAAACGCAAGAGTCCACAAACAGGCTATCTGCACTATTGCTACGGACTGCCTGAGCAGGAACCTCATCTCCCCATTCCTCTTCTGGAAAACTTCCTGTACGCCCTAGCCCTGCTGCGCAGTAGGCTTGTCGAGAACGTTCATGAAGCCAAAACGCTCCTGGAAGGGCTGCTTCATTTCCAGGACAAAGCAGAGGGTATCACCCAGGGGAATTTCCCCATCTATCTGCATGAATTTCCTCTGTGCAAAGATCGTTTTAAGGGGATTCATGTTGCCAGTGTCATCGTCTGGATCCTTAAACTGTTCCATCAAATTCTTGGAAGTGAGCTAAGGCAGCGGCTGCAACAAGCGCTTCTGCTGGCTGTACAACATGCCATGAGAGCACACGATGAAAAAGCCCCTCCGTATGTGGTCTCTGTAAAAATTGCCTCTGTCGCCATCGCTGCAGGACGCATTCTCAATCTGCCGTTGATGGAAGCTCACGGGAATGCCATGTTGGATAGATTATGCCTGTCCCGGGACCCATCAACCTGGTATTGTCCTGAGTCCCTTGGCGAATTACTGACAGCATTGGTTATGGTTTATCCACGCCTCAGTGAAAGCCCATGGAGTCCGCTATGGAAGCATGTGGAAGAAACATGGAATCCGCAAATGGCCTGCTATGTAGGGCCAGCGCTTAGGGAATGGCAGGACGGAAAAGAGCCGCAAACAACGGTTTACGACCTATTTCTAGGGTACGTTTCAGGCTCCTTTTCCTCGCGGATGTCAAAGGAGGCTCCGGTTCACCTTGAGGCAGTGCTGATCCCTCCCATGGACGATAGATTCCAGCCTGTCACCTTTCCGGCCCTTTTCACAGGGAAATTTCAGGGTGCTGCGTGGCACTTGTACCAGGACGAAGGGTTCGCCTACAGCTACATTGACCAGGGTTCTCTCGAAATTAATACCATTCATGCCACAGG
>JBAWVE010000155.1:0-5311 GCA_037147435.1 Parachlamydiaceae bacterium | reverse complement strand
AAAGATTTTTGATTACTTTGTGCTACCCATTTTCGTTCTATTTTGAACCATGCCACTGGATTTTGGTATTTTGGCATTGAGAATCGCCTTTTAGAAGCTAAGGCGGGGGGCGTCTTGGCAGCGTTGCAGGGTATTTGGCCGTTTCATTCCAACGGAGAATGAGACAGCTACGCGGTCGTCATCTTCCCGATGCTGGTAGGACAGCTGGAAGTTCCACGCGGAAGGAAGATTTCCTATCAGGTCGATTTCGAACTCGTTGTACGCTGGTTCTATTTCCCGATTCCAGCCGTGGCGTGATTCTGCCTGCAAGGCCCAGCAGGGGTGGAAGCGGCAAAACATATGGAAAAGGATGGTGTCTCTGCGGTCTGAAACCTGGGAGTCACGCAGCTGTGAGACAGTGCGGAAGGAGTCCAGAATAAAGTTTTTGTGGTCGGCTTTCCGCCAATCGTAGGGACTGCGGTGCCTGTATTCGGCGGCGAAGGCGACATCGGCATTGACCGTCCATTCAGTGCGTATGTTGAAGTAGTCCAGTTCATTTTGGTTGAAGTTCCAGCAAGTGTAAATGCTATTTCTCATGAAGGAAAATGGATTAAAGACGAGATCGGCGTACACCTTTGGAATGCATTGGGAGAATGTGTGCGTGTCGAAAAATGCGTTGGCATAGATGTCGGCATAGATCGGGCGGATGATGTTTCCGTTTTCTACTTTATGGTAGAAACTTTGGGAGACGCCGAAGCAGGCCATATTCAAACGGTACCATCCGTCCTCTATATCAAAGATATAATGCTGGTTCGGAGAAACTGAGGGGGATGTAAAATAGTTGTACCGTACAAACGGAGTAATGCCGTGTTTGCTATGCTATATGTGCCGGTAGAAATCAGTGCTTGTGGCAAGGCCAAATCTTCCCACAGCAAGGTATTTTACCGAGCTTCCCGGGCTATTTCCATACATGATCCCAATGCATCCGATATCAGGAGTGACATTCATTTGTCCTAGGCGGAAATTTCGGTAAAAAATAGGGGACATCTCAATGCGGGTGGAGCCGTAATCGTGATCGTAAAGTTGATTATTGCCGTAGACGAGGTCCAGATAGGACGCCTTAAAAAATGTGTCGGCGACAATGCCTGTTTGTGCGATTTCAAAGGGGCGGATGGTACTCTCAAAAGTAGGTAATTCCTGTTTAATTGTCTGGAAGGGATTGACACGAACACGTGTGTCGAGGTTGGCAATCCACATTTCTTCCTGCCTGCGTATCACCAGTTCTGTAGGACCGGCTGTTTCAAGGTTTAGTCCCCGGTCATAATAGTCTGTCGGCATATCAATATCGCTGATCTTGTCGTAGGATAAATGAATGGATACTTTGTCATCCATTAACAGAGTGTCGCCGATCCCCTGAAAAAGGTAACGAAATCGTTGTCCAGGATGAATAAGCGACGAGTCGCGGGCTGCATAGCTGATTGATTGAAAATTGGTTTTGTGATCCGGCGATCGGTAAGATGTTTCAAGTCCGCCACCAAGGCCTCGTTTTAGGCGGTAGTCAAGGCGCAGGAAGGTCTTTAAATTACTCCATGAAAAAATCTCGTAGGACACCCCAAAGCGGTGCCCTTGCCGGCTTCCCCATTTGACGCTACCGCTGACGGGATAGTCGAAAATGGAATTTAGGTTTTCCTCAAGAGAGGGAAGCCAAAAGATGGGGAAATCGAAGATTCTGAATTTGACATTTTTAGCCACTAGTTGGTTTGAGTTGGAAATGGTGGCTACGTCGGAAGAAATGAGCCAATCGGGGGTGGAATTCGGCGATGTTGTGGCATAGGCGTCGTACGCGACGTAGTTGCCGTCAGCCAGCAAAAAAACTGTTTTTCCTCCAAAAAGCCACGGCTCGATCATCGTTCTACCGTTATGAATGATTCCACTATGATTTTCAAAGTCGTATTCCAGGCGGTCACCCACAAAGATGTATCCATTGAATTCGACAATGAGTTCCCCTTCGGCAACGACGGTGCTCACAGCAATAGTATCAAATTTCTGGCGGGTATATGTTATGTGCATAGCCTGGATGCGCAGATTGGGGGCAGTGATGACCCCCCCTTGCTCCGTGGTGAGGACTCCGTCGGAGAATGTGGGACAGCGCATATCGACGCACACCTCTTCTCCGGTTACGACCCCAGAACACAGTGTGTCTGCCACTTCCTCGCCCTGCAACTGGGAAGTACAGAGAAGAATCAGCGAAAAAAGTCGTATCAATAGGGTTTTCATTGGATAGCGCGCATCAATAGCCCGATCAGGGCGTATTTATTTTTTTTGTTTCCAGATTGAATGACAGAGATGAGGACATCAATCCCTTTATCGTCCTGGTTTGCGACAAAAGACTCAAATGCTTCTACAAGAAGTCGTGAGGTCTCTTGTGCGGTCAGTTCAAAGAGGGCGTCGCTCATTGCTCGCGCATCAATAGGGACTAGGGGGCGAAAGCGGATGAGGTCCACATTGCGTTGTTGGGTGACCCATGTTTCAAGATTGTCGGCATATGGACCTGGCTGTTTCATGCGGTACAGCGCGAGGTTACAGTAATTGCGGATGAGTGGGGCGCCGATTTTCTGTTGATATTTCTTGAGAAAAGCGATGACACCTGGCGTTGGGTGATTTTCCAATACTTCAACGAGAGCTGGAATTAAATCGTTTTGCTGCGCTTCAAGGACTCCGCTGGCTAAAGTCAGAAAGTCATTTTCGGATAGTTCAACACTTTTTGCCAGGATGGCTTCGCGAAGGTGCAGCGAGAGTTCAAGAGCGATTGGGTTGTCTTCAAAGTTTTGTTGCGCCGAAGGGATGGCTTTCAATGCCATGAGGCTTTTGCCTTGGGAGGCGATTTTTCCAAGAGCGACATCGTGTGTGTTTCTGATTAATAAACTAAGAATAATCGGCAAGCAACGGCGGTCTCGCAGTTCGAGCAAGGCAACGGCAGCGTTGACGCGACTGTGTAAATTAGCATGCTGCATCAGTTCCGCCAAGGAATCCTGGCTTCCTGGCATTTCAGCCAGAAGGGCCGTTGCAAAGGGGTCTCCATTTTTTGCAATGAGGATAATGTCATTCACGACTTCGTGGCGCCCCAGTAGATAAAGTGAATGCAGGGCTGCCAGGCGGACATTGGTGTGAGGACTCCGAGCCAGCTGCTGCAGACGGTCGACAGAGCTTTCGTCTTTCAGCGTACCCAACGCAGTGGCGCATGCTTCCTGCTGGGAAGGGCCATGCTGTAAGGTCATTCGCCTGATGTGCGGAAGGAAATCGTCATGATTATGTTCCGCAATACTTAAGATGACGGCTATGCGAATGAGCTCATCGCAATGCGTTAGCAGTTTGCGCAACACCTTTTTTGCTTCAGGAGTGCCGCTTTCAGCAAAGATTTGAGGGAATATCGGCCAGACTTCCTCTGGGACTTTTGCCATCAAGGCTTCTGTCTGGCTGACAGCTTTGGGGTCTTTCTTAATCGCAAGCTGGAAGGCAGTTTCAAGGCGAATAATAAGATAGTCCGACCTCATGGCACGGTGGATGGCACGATCGGCTCTGTCGTTATGATAACGAGTCAGAAAATTGAGCGCTATTGACTGCAGTTCGGGATGTGGCTCCGTCAGCGCTTCTTCAATGATATACAAGGCCTTTTCGTTCATTGAAATTCCAGCGCCAAAAATCGTCATGAGTTGGATTTCTGGGTCCTTGGTGCGAAACCCCTGATCTAATAAGATCAATCCCATTTGTTCGATCAACTCGAAATCATTCCCCTGATTTGCATCGCGGTGGACTCTATAAGCCTGCAGGGCTTTTTCTGTCTCACCGGCGTGCATCAGGTATAGGATGTGGTTTGGAGCCATGCTCGTAACACCAGCACCCTGATCCTCAGCACTAGCGAATGCGGTGATAGCCAGCGCAGCGCAGAATATTATTTTAGATAGTCCCATAGATCTATCCCTGCTTTCAGTAAAAGAGTCCGTACGCTGTTGATTGGAAGTCCCATTGCATTGTAGTAGCACCCTTCAATTTTTTTAATTGCCAGACCACCGGCCATTTGAATGGCATACCCGCCGGCTTTATCCGACCAGTGTAATTTTTTGTGGTAGTGGCGAATCTCTTCAGGCGTCAAGGGATTGAATAATATACGCGTTTCCTCATAGCTGCACCACTGTTTGTCTTGTGCGCAGAGACAGACACCGGTAAAAACGCTGTGCCAGGAGCCTGCAAGTTCGGACAATGCCTTGAAAGCTTCCTCTGTGTCGGCTGGTTTGCCATAGATCTTTCCATTTTTATAAACGGTCGTATCTGCTGTGAGAATAAGGGCGTGAGGAAAGCGTTGCGCCAAAGTATGCGCCTTGCCTGCAGCAATTTCGCAGACGTAGGCGACCGGGTCTCCGGAAAACGGGACGGAATCTTCATCAAAATCAGAGGTGATCTGTTGGAAGGGGAGGGAAAAATATCCAAGAATCTCCTTGCGCCGTGGGGACTGGGATCCCAAGATAAGTTGTGGATCTGTAGATTTGTGAGGCGATGGAATTTCAGGCACAATCATGGGATATCCCGGCGTTAGTAATAAAGTGGGGTTAAAATTATGAACGTTGACGAATTTTTCACAGCTCTGAGTTCACCCTCTAATATTCGTTCTTGAAGGATACTCTATCTATTGGCTGCTATGCAACGAATACTTGAGGAAAAACGAACATCTCGACATTTTTAGTCTCATATTGTGGAAAATATTCTGCCAGTAACTGTTTTATTTGAACACCGAGTGCTGCGATTTCTGCCGTTGTTGTGATGGCAGCATTTTCCGCTGTGTGGTCAATAAAACAGCCGATGTACTCTTTGCCCTCATGATAAACGATTTTCAGGCTTGGTATTTGTGAAGATTCGGCAGGCATGATGCATGTTTGTTTCCATTTGATGCTGTGGTTCAAGTGCATTTTAATTTCAGAGGTGACCAGGCACCCTGTAAAGATTCTCACAATGCATGTTTTCTTATTTCTCATATTAGACCTCTACTATGGGGTAATCGTTCCCGGACTCTAGATTATGGGTTATTAAGATTTTTATGTGGATTTATTTTTTCCGAAGACATAGGTTATACCGAACGTCTTTCAAAACTTGGCTTTGATCGCCTATATTCAATAGTTTTTTTGCTATGGCCGAAAAATCCGGTTGGATTTCGAGCTAAGATTACTCTCATAGACAAAACTTTCGGTCGCAGGCTAGCAGTAAATCCTAGCAGTGGATAGAATATTAAGTTACTTGATTTTTGAACGCGAAGGACGCGAAGCAAGCGAAGAAAACG
>JBAWVE010000154.1:0-5369 GCA_037147435.1 Parachlamydiaceae bacterium | reverse complement strand
CCTGGGAACATCAAAGGAAAAGACTCGAGCCCCGGAGGGCCGACACAAAACCATGCCTTGTTACGGTTAAAATATTAGATTGATAGATGTGGGTAACGACAAGGGTCAACTACAGAGATGAACTTCCTTTAGGAGGATTGCTTCAATGTCCCAAATGCCACTCTTCTTTGACCGGCAGCAGCTCAAAAGGGAATGGAGGAACATATTTCTATTATCATTGTCAAAATGGCTGTAAGGAGCGAGTAAAGGCCGAGGAAGCCAATCTAGTCTTTTCTGATTACTTGAAGAGTTTTCAAGTTCATCCTGAAGTCTCAAATCTTTATATGGCGATTGTTGAGGATATCTTCAAGACAAAGGAGGGCGATAGGGATAAAGAAATTGATCGCCTTCAGAAAACTTTAGCTGAGATCGAATCCAAGCTTCTTAAGGTTGATAGGATGTATGTAGACGGAGAGCTGGAAAAGGATTCTTATCAGCGAATGAAAGCATCCACGAAAGACGAGACTCAACGGCTACAGACTCAAATATCTCGACTGACAAGCACTGATACTAACTTTATGAAGTACTGCCGCTATGGCATGTCTCTATTGGGCAACCTCGATTTTCACTACCAGCAGTCATCCCCGCATGTCAGAAAAAAACTTCTTGGTTCGATATTCACTGGAAAACTGGTTTTTGAAGATGGGAAATATCGAAGCACTGGATTGAACGAGGCTTTGGCACTTATCGGGTTGTTTCAGAAGGAGTTAGGAAATAAAAAAGCCGAACGTCTGGACATTTCTGACAAAACGTTCGGTAATGTGCCCAAGATAGGACTCGAACCTACACACCTTACGGCACCAGAACCTAAATCTGGCGTGTCTACCAATTTCACCACTTGGGCAGAGGAGAAAAACTAAAAATCCAAGCACTGATTCTATCTTGTTTTTTCCTTTTGGTCAAGCAAAGTTCTTTGTATCTTTAAAAAATGACCCTCCAGTTCTTCCACAAAGGCTTGTGTATTATACAGGGCCGATGTCGAACGGATTTTCCCCAATTTCGTTTTCAAGTTCGCCAATTCTTTAGGGTGAGTGGCCAACCGAAGCACCAGGGCTTCATATTCATCAATCGAGTGTGTAATCAATTCCGGCAACCCCACAGCTGTTAGAAGGCTGCTGCTTACCCGGGAGGCAAAGTGATCTCCCTGAATAGCTATGACAGGCACTCCAGCCCATAAGGCATCGGTGGTGGTGGTGTGGCCATTATACAAGGGAACATCTAATGCCAGATCGGCAAGCTGCAAGCGGCGAAGATGATCAGACTTTTTCATGTGGTTTGCAAAGACAATCCTAGAGGGATCCACACCAAAGCTTGCGGCGCGCTGGCGTAACTGAGATTCAATGACTGCTTGATTTCCCAATCGATCGATATAGAGCCATAACACGCTTTGAGGTACTTGACTGAGTAGTCGCATCCAACTATCAAAAATTCCAGCTTGGATTTTATAAGGTGCATTGAAGGAGGCGAAAATAACCCCCTCTTCAGGTAGTCCAACCTCGTGGCGCGTCATCACCCGATCGCTAATTTGTTGTTGATCGTCATTGACTTGGTAGCTATTTTTCATATAGAGAAATTTTTCAGTATAGTAGACTTGATCCTCTACAGGTGTAACGATGCGATCGGTAATGATGTAGTCAAAACAATCCATGCCGCTGGTGCCAGGGAATCCAAGATAGGCAATTTGAATGGGGGCAGGCCGATACAGGGCTATAGAGGGACGGGCAAAACTCGTCCATCCTTTGAGATCGACAAGGATATCCACGCCATCATCAAAAATGCGCTGGGCTACTTCTGCATCGGTTAGTGCCGCCACATCCACAAATTTCGTGCTGTTCTCAGCGATCTGCCGCCGATAATCGCTCTGGTCATCAGGGCCGTAGGAATAGACATTGATATTAAAACGTTTTTTGTTGTGGAGACGAAAGAGCCCCATCATCAAATGCGCTGTGGCATGGTCTTGAAAATCGTAGGAAAGATAACCTATAGTCAACTTATCTCTAACTCTGGGCGTGTGCGTGAAAGCTGGGCGCGTCATCGTGCGCTTGCTATTGTCCGACCACGCCTTTGCAACAGCTAAATTCTCAGCCTGATCCATGGTGCGAAAGACATTGATAAAAGGAGTTTCTTCGCAAAAAACACCTTTTTCCAACGCATTTCTTGTATTTTTCTCCAGCAGCGCATCGACCCTATCGGCCTCTTGCCAGAGGCAAAACTGACGCAACTGTAGATACAGGTAAACCATCGCCGGAGCATAATCGGGAGTCGTTTTAAGAGCCTGTTCATAATAAACGATAGATTTCAAGCCTTCCCCTTTTTCCATGTAGGCATAACCTAGGGATGATAACATTAAGGGGTCATTCGGTTTCAATTCAAGTGCCTTTTGCAAATAAAGGATCGCCTGGTCAAAGTGTTTTAAATCCGTCCACACCAGGGATAAATTCCGGTAAGTGCTTGCCTGATTTGGACGAAACTCAAGGGATTTATTATAGCATGCGATGGATTCCAACGATCGCCCGACATCCCGCAACACACTTCCCAAATTGTTATAGGCATCGGCATTGTTCGGTTTAAGCTGGATCGCTTTTTCAAAACAGAAAATCGATTCCTTCCACTTGCTGAGGTCCATGAATCGAATTACACTTCCTAGATTATTATAAGCGTCGACATGGCGTGGATCGCATTGAATAGTGCGTTCATAACACGCAATAGCCCGAGGATAATCTGCGGCTTGCGTATAAATAAGGGCCATTTGGAAAAACGCTCGAGTTTGAGTAGGATCCTTTTCTATAATACGCTGGAAACATTCCAAGGCAAGGTTGTAAAGTCCCTTGTCTTGAGCAAACATTCCCGTTACATAATTAGTTTGTTGATTGTAGGGGTCTAATTGTAGCGACTTTTGCAGGCAAGCAAGTGCAGGCTGCCACTCCGATTTGGAGATCAAGGCCGTTCCCAGATAAATCAATACTGAGGGTTGGGACGGGTTGAGATTAAGGGATTTTTGGTAAGCTGCGATAGCCCGATCAAAATTGCCCGACAGCTGGAAAAGCGATCCCACAACCTCTTGGATACATGCAAAGGAAGACTGTGCATTTTTTGGGTAAGCGTTCTGCTCAAGAGTGGGAGACACCCATCCTACACAGCTTAAAACAACAAACGCTAAAAGCCCAATACGTAGACTGTTTATTTTTTCCAACATGACTTTACCCTTTCTCAAGGTAAAGATTTATACACGAATCCTATATTTGTATGTAATGTTTACTGTTAATCCCCTCCTATGTTATGATGGCACAGTTCCTTAACCCAAGAAGACTCGTGCTGAAGCAAGTTTCAATTTTACCCTGGAAGCAAATCCTACGCCGGAATTTTACCAATATCAACCTATTGGCCGATTTCCTCCAGCTTAGCAACACCCAAAGATTATGCCTTGCCACAAAACCGGGGTTTATACTCAATCTTCCCCTTCGGCTCGCAGAGAAAATTACTAAAGGCTCGCTGGAAGATCCTCTTTTCAGGCAATTTGTCCCTACTGTGGATGAAGCAATCATTTCATCCGGATTCATCAGCGACCCAGTGGGAGACTCCTCATGCCGCAAAGCAAGCAAATTGCTGCACAAATACCAGGGGCGTGTACTGCTTGTGTGCACTAGTGCCTGTGCGATGCACTGCCGCTATTGCTTCAGGCAGAATTTCGACTACGCCATCACCGAGAAATTGTTTGAAGAAGAATTACGCCTCATCAACGACGATCCCTCAATTAACGAGGTTATTTTAAGCGGCGGCGATCCCCTTTCTCTGGACGACAGGATTTTGGAGAATCTGCTAACCCGCCTATCGACAATCCCCCATATAAAAAAAGTGCGCTTCCATACCCGGTTTCCCGTTGGCATTCCGGAGAGAATTGATACTGAATTTCTTACACTATTGAGTTCTCTGCCCTTTCAATTTTGGTTCGTTGTCCATGTGAACCACCCAAAAGAATTAGACCATGACGTCCTAACCTCTTTAAAAGCTGTCCAAAAGTTGGGGATTCCCGTTCTGAATCAATTTGTTTTGCTGCGTGGAATTAACGACGATCCCGATGTGTTAATCGAACTTTGCGATATTCTTGTCAACAATGGCATTTATCCTTACTACATGCACCAACTGGACCGCGTACAGGGCGCAGCCCATTTTGAAGTCTCGGAAGAGAGAGGGATGGAATTGATTCAGATTATTTCGAAAAGGCTTCCTGGATATGCTGTCCCTCGTTACGTCAAAGAAATTTCTGGCATGCCTGGAAAGACTCCCATACAACTAAGGTGATAAAATGATGCCAGTAGAAAATACAAGAATTATACCAACTTCCGAAGAAAATCCAATGGTTTGTAAAGACGCCTTTAAATCGCTGGTCATCGCTGGGAAGAAAAGTGGAGATCTAAAAAAGAATATCGATCAGCAAATCCAGGAATTAAAAAGAAGACCTGACAGTTTTGACTCTCTCAAAACATGGGTGAAAGAACAACCAAAAATTTCTGAGGGCGGGCATCTGTTTTCTTTAATCAAAAAACAGCTGAAGAAAACCGACGATAATGCATTGCAGCGGGCTGCGCGTTCTGTCAGAACCATTTTCCGATCCCGCACACATTTGGACGAACTCGACGGTCTAATTCTGAAGACTCCAGGATCCGATCCTTCTTTTTGATATTTTTCTAAAAACATCCAAACTATGGGAATCGCACCCAAAAGAACTAGTACCTCTGCTTATTATTTTAGTTCAAAATGACAATTCTGTTTTCACAAAATTGCCTACTGACCAACGTTATCATAAATTTCTGATGGTGAGTTTATCTGCGATGTTTATCTGCGATGGTTTCTCAGGGCTTAGAAAGTGCGATGTGGCTTCCTTTATGGGGAGTCTTAATGAAAATCGGTGAAAATCTAAACTATCTTAAGTTCGTTGCGAATATCCGAGACTTGGAAGGAAATACCTTGCTGCATAAGCTTGCATCCATTTCTTCGGCTTCGCCTCTGATCGAGCTGCTGTTGGCAAGGGGACCCGAAAAAAACGAATCGTGGGTTTAATCACTCTGACCTGTCCTCCTGACATCTGTTGTGATCAGGATGGAAATTCGGGCACTAATGTCTCGTTCACTGTCGTTATTGTGTAACGGAATATTTGGATAGTCAAGCACTCGTAAAAGTTTTTCCTTATTCATGCGCGTCCTGTCAATGAGATCATTGAGTGTCGCACTCGATCTTCTAATTGTAAATACACGGTCAAATTCTTTCGTTAAAGGGCATGGTTCACATGAAGGTAACACTCATTAAAAACCAATTAGATTCGCCACGGC
>JBAWVE010000153.1:0-5415 GCA_037147435.1 Parachlamydiaceae bacterium | reverse complement strand
CGTGCCGGAAATCGCTGATATTGGTAATTCAAAGTTTAGCTTCACCGACGTACCACGCATCGTCAGCGGCACTACCAACACCTGCCTAAACCTTGTGGAACTTCTTTACAAACAACTAGGATGCAAAACTGTCCGCAGTCCAAGCACCGGCGTCGCGGAAGCGGCGAAGTTGTTGCAGAATGCCTTTCGCTTGGTCAATATTTCCTTTATCAATGAAATGAAGATACTGTTCGATAAAATGGGATTGGACGTCTGGGATGTCATCGCAGCAGCTTCCAGCAAGCCTTTCGGCTTTATGCCTTTTTACCCTAGTCCAGGCATCGGCGGAGACTGCATCCCGATCGCACCTATCTATCTCATTTGGAAGGCCAAGGCGACAGAGGGCCCTGCAACAATGCTTGAGGATGCGAGACGGATTAATGGACTCATGCCGGCTTATGTCGTTAACAAGTTAGTCCAAGGTCTTAATGCCCAAAAAAAAATGGTCAATGGATCTAAAATCTTGGTTCTGGGTGTGGGATATAAAAAGGACGTGAATGACGACAGAGAGTCACCAGCCCTCCGGATTTTGCCTGCCCTTAAAAACATGAATGCTGACGTCTCTTACAACGACCCTTTTGTCAAAGAAATCATCGGTTTCCCTGAACATCCTCACTTAAAAATGAAATCAGTATCCCTTAATTATGATAAATTGCATTTATATGACGCTATTGTCATTGTCACAGATCACGACTGCTACAATTGGGAAAAAATTGTCGCAAATAGCCAGCTTGTCGTGGATACACGCAATGTGACAGCACGAATCAAGGGAAACAAAAAAAACGTCATCAAAGCATAAAGGAAATATAATGGAAAAAAGAAAAATATTAATCACTGGGGGGGCCGGTTTCATTGGTTCCAATATAGCCGCAAACGAGCTTGCCAAAGGCCATGACGTCTGGGTTGTCGACAGCCTCATTACAGGCCAACTGGGAAATATTCAACCCTATTTAAAAAATCCAGCATTTCGTTTTGATCAAGCAGATATCAGTACCTGGGCTAAAATGCCACAAGCAGTCTCCTGGGCCGATCGTATCTTCCATATGGCTGCCACTGTAGGACAAAAATATGTTCTAAAGCATCCTGTTTATACGATCACAAATAATATCGATGGAACCGAAGCAATTTTCAAAGCTATGGCAGACACTAAGACAAGGGCCCGCTTAGTTATTGCCTCCACATCTGAGCTCTATTGCCACAGCAAGGAAAATCCCGATGGTACAGTATCAGAAACAGCTGAAATTACCATGAATACCAAAGTCTTTCAACAGGCAACTTACCCAGTCGGCAAGCTTGTCAATGAGGTCATGGGGCTTTCCTATGCATTTGAAAAAGGGATCCACATGACAATCGCTCGAATTTTTAACACGATCGGCATGAATCAAAGTCCCGCTTACGGAATGGTCGTCCCCAATTTTATTGATCAGGCTCTCAGTCAACAGCCTCTTACTGTTTATGGTGATGGATTGCAATCACGTTCATTCATCGACGCGCGCGATACCGCAGTCGCATTGGACTTGCTTTTAGACCACCCAGAAAGCTCAAGCGAAATTTATAATGTCGGCCAGTCGAAAGAATGCAACATTCTTGATTTGGCGCGATTAATCATTAAAAAAACGGGAAGCACGTCAACGATCCGGTATGTTTCTTATGAAGAAGCCTACTTTGGCCTACCTTTTATCGATGTCAGAAGACGCCAACCGGACACGAGGAAAATCAATAAGCTAACTGGGTTTACCCCTCGTTGGACTTTGGATGATACGATCGAGATGATCCTTCAGGAAAAATTAAACAAACAAGGTTGCAAATGCGTTTAAGATTTTTTATTCTAGGCTTCTCTTGCTTATGTCGATATGCCTATGCGGAAGATCAGTCTTTTAATGCGGAGGAAAAATACTATACCTATGAGTTTGAAACGAAGTCCACTTCTGATCAATCTTTAGATTCTGATGAAAAATACTATACTTATGTGTTTGAAACAGCAGACATTCAAGAGGATCAAAACTGTTCGAATGAGAAAGCCTATTGTGATACGTACAATACAGCTTTTGCCGAAGATAAAGTGGATATTTTGGCCCTATATGCTATTCTTAGCCATGATGAAGGAAAAGGGATTGGGTACCATCAAGGGTATACCTCGTTAGATTTTTTTCTAATGCCATCGTTTCTGCAAGATAGGAATATATACCCTTTCATCGACCTGCGCGCACATGGGATGGATAATCAAAAAATTGCGGCAAATGCTGGCGTGGGTTTTAGATTTCAATTCGCCGATGAATGGCTTGCTGGAGTTAATACCTACTATGATTATCGACAGGGGGAACACCATGGCTTCGATCGCCTTGGATGTGGCTTCCAACAAATAGGTGTAGGATTCGAAGCACTGGGTCCCTGTTTTGATCTTCGTCTCAACCTTTATCGGCCCGTAGGTAAAACGATCTCAAACTTTTCGCAGATATATTTTTTCGATAATCGAGGGATTACACCGACAATTTTCTATAAAAAGCAAGTAGCCGCCAAGGGATTTGATGCAGAGATTGGCGGGATCATAGCTTCGGGGTATATTTCTAACAGTTGTTGGGACTGGAATATCTATCTAGCCGGCGGCCCTTACTATCTGCAGGCAATGGAACATACCGGACAGTGGGGGGGCAAGGCACGTCTAGAGATGTCTTTAGGCCGTTATTTTTATATCAAGACGGCTGCTGCCTATGATAAAGTCAATCGAGGGGCCGCACAAATTTGCCTTGGCGTAAATATTCCCCTCTATCCATTTACATCAGTGAAACCTGTGGAGAGTTACTACTCCCCGAATGACGTGCAGGGCTGCCTCGCCTGGCGCAACTGGGTTTCTCAGCAACCCAAGCGAGTAGAAATTATGCCTCTTCGCTCGCGCCATGTCATTAAATAAAAAGGACGTAAAAGTTGCCTTTTACGTCCTTTAAAGTCGGAAGAGGTAGGATTCGAACCCACGGTCCCTTGCAGGACTTCTGTTTTCAAGACAGACGCATTCGGCCACTCTGCCACTCTTCCGCATGGAAATCAAGATTTATACATCATCACAGCAATAGTTGCAAGCTAAATGTCAGTTATAAACCGCTACCTCGGTAAGAAGCATTTGGAGTGCGCGCGACTTGTCGCCGCTCTGGTAAAGCTCGACTTGTCGAGCCCGTAGATCAAAAATCTCTTGTGAATGCACGAAGCATTTGGAGTTCTGGTGCTTCTATGAGCTCGACAAGTCGAGCCATACCAGAGCGGCGACAAGTCGCACGCACTCCAAATGCTTCGCAGTTGTTTGGTGGGGTTATTTGCTGGGATCGAGAAGAGCGCGCTTATCAGCCTGAGGGACAAACTGAAAGCCAATTTCATGACGAAGTCGATAGACGCCTGTCATGTTAATAAGAAGCAGAATAGCCGCTATGATAGACATAACAGTCAAGGCCTGTTCCGACTGAAGCCATACAAAGACCATACAACTGATGCTGGTATAAACATAGTAAGCTTTCCGTCCAATCCGTGGAGACAAAAACTCAGCGCATTTAATCCCTGCACAAAAGTACGAAATAATCGTCGTAAACCCAAGGATCAACAGAAACAAAGGCATATAGATATGCATACCCGGAAAATATTGCGCCAGGGCACTTTGCACTAACATTGATGCTTCAATATCAGAATTCCAGACGCCTGTAAGAAGGATCAACGAAACACTTGTCGTGCAAATCACAAAGCTATCAAGAAAGATTTCAATGATTGTCAACGAAGCCTGCTTCTCCGCAGACACTTCCCGTGTTTCGCTATGAATGACTGAGGCATACCCTACACCAAGGTCCCCTGAATAGCAGCTGCGGCGCATTCCCTGTGAAGCAGCCACCAAAATAGAACTGCCAGCAAACCCTCCGATAGCAGCATGCCCAGAAAAGGCTGAACTGATTACAGTCTGAAGCATCGAAGGAATCACCGAAATATTCTGCAGGATAACCCACGAGCCCATCGCTAAATAGGAAATAATACACAAAGGAATAAAAATCGAGGCTATTCGACCAACGTTATTAACACCTTTTCTGCTAATAGAAATCATGACAGTCACAAGGGCCAATGCAATAAAATATTTATTAATGTTTAAGTTTGCAGCAAGGTTTTCTGTCACAATGCTAAACTGGTAGATTTCTGCTCCATAAAGGCAGAGAAAAAAACAAACAATTTTTGGAATCCATGACCTTTTAAAAGCGCGTTGCAGAAAGTACATTGGCCCGCCGCGGTACCCGCCTTTTCCATCAGGGACCCTGTAACGCATTCCAAGATAGACCTCGGAATATTTTAATACGGTGCCGATAAAGGCTGTTACCCAGATCCACAAGAGTGCGCCCGGACCGCCGATTTGTACTGCAGTACAGACTGCAACGACATTACCGACGCCCATACATCCTCCGATGCATGTGAAGAAGGCTTTAAGAGGGTGTACACCAGAGCCTTTATGTGTTGCTGTGAGGTTTTTGATAAAGGATTTAAAAATGTAAGGGAAGCGTCTGACTTGCAGGAACTTGGATTTCCATGACAAGTAGATGCCTACAGTCAGGAGTGCTGGGAGTACAACATATCCCCAGAGAATATTTTCAATGTTTTCCAGTAAAAGAAAATGATTAAAAACCATCAGTACTTATTAGTTAAGTTTAGTTTAAGATTCCGTATGTTAGCAAAACACACTAATTAATTCAATATAATTATTTTAAATTATTTAGTATGTTTTATTCATTTAATTTTGGTTTTATGTAATAATGAACCTTGTAAAGCGTTTTACCAGATGTCACTCATCTTTTAAGGAGATGGACCCATTACACATCGATAAGGATAATAAGGTAAATATTATGAGCACACAAGAAAAAAAAGAAGAAATGACACTAACACTCATTGAAGCGATCGAAACACTGTCTCAGATAGCAGACTTGGAGATCGACCGGGAACAAAATATTCCGCAGATCGATGGAGTTGCGGCTCTCAAAAAAACGATGCGTCCTTATACCGTCCATTGGTTGAAGCCGCAGGACGCCAGCATCACAATTAATGTGATTAAAGGCACTTTGCGTGTTGTGCTTAAGTATTTACAGAACTTCCATCGAAATGAATGCCCTGATCACTCGCAACCTGAAACATTAGAACAAATTAAAACAATCATGGTGCTCGTGGGCGAGGCCGCTAAAAACCTGGATAAATATGCGGCCATATTTCAAAAATCGCATATCTCCAGTGTAACCGATCTGAAAGAGTATCGACAGCTCCAACAATTTTATCAAAACCACATTGCAAAGAAAATCAATCATGAAATGCTTGATGGATGGGTCATGGGTTTATCTGAAAAAACCGCCGGGGAAAAGGAAA
>JBAWVE010000152.1:0-5419 GCA_037147435.1 Parachlamydiaceae bacterium | reverse complement strand
AAGATTTTTGATTACTTTGTGCTACCCATTTTCGTTCCATTTTGAACCATGCCGTTTTTTTCTATTTAGTCCGCGAGGTACGGGAAAATCATCAATTACGCCAATATAGCCCAAAATATTTTGATTTTCCTGATGAAAAATTACCTGAAAAAAACTAAGATGCTGGTAAAAAAGATATTATACGATTTTTATCGTATTGGATAGAGAGAGATCAATTGACAGGCACAAACGACATCATCACGACGTATCGAGAGATTTACGACGTCGTCATTCCCGACCTCGATTACTATTTGCGCCAAATCGATTGTCGCGATGGATGCCCTGTCAACACGGATCCGCGCGGATACATGATCGCACTCCATGCTGGTAACTTTCTGGAAGGGTACAAAATTGCCCGCGGACCCAATCCTTTTGCTTCTATTTGCGGCATGATCTGCGGAGCGCCGTGCGAAATGACATGCCGCCGGGACCGTGTGGACAAGACATTGACCATACGGGCCCAGAAACGCTATCTTGATGAGTGGTTTGGATTAGGTAAAGAGGCGCATATCCGTTCCCTTGAGATGAGCTATGCCAGGGGTTCCACTCACCCTACCCCCAATGGATTGAAAGTCGCCTGTGTTGGTGCTGGCGTCGCGTCAATGACTGCTGCACATGACCTGCTCCGTTTGGGATATGAAGTGGAAGTCTATGAAATGATGCGCAAGCCAGGAGGGATGCTTACTTACGGAGTGCCGACCTACCGATTGAAAAACGAGATCGCTTACAACGAAATCTTCGCCATTGAATACCTTGGGGCAAAAATTCATTATAACACCAAGGTGGGCCGCGACATTACGATGACAGAGCTGCAAAGCAAGTACGATGCCGTCTTTTTGGGGGTCGGTTTGTGGAAGTCGCGCGATCTGCCTATTCCTGGCGCAGATTCACCAGATATCATTCGCGGTATCGAGTATTTGCGCGTGCGCTGTATGGATGAAGAATGGAAGATCGGTGAAAATATCGTCGTTGTCGGCGGGGGAAACGTAGCTTACGACGTGGCACGGACGTCAGTGCGGAACGGAGCAAAGAAGGTAACGATGGTTTGTTTGGAGTCCCGTGATGAGCAGACTGCTGATGAGTTTGAGATTGAAGATGGCATTGAAGAAGGGATTACGACAGTGAATCGGTTAGCGCCTATTGCTGTAGAGCGCGATGCCGACGGGAAAGTGACCGGGCTTAGGGTGCAGCAGATTTACTCACTTTTTGATCATACCGGCCGCTTCTCTCCAAAACCCATTCCGGATGCCATTTATACCATTCCCTGCGACACCATTGCGTTGGCCATTGGACAGGGTATGGATATGGCAGCATTTAATGGGTGGGACAAAAAAACTGAGCTGGCAATAGACCGCGGCATTATCAAAACTGAAAAGGGAACATGTCGGACGACTGTTAAAGGGATCTATGCCGGAGGCGATGCGGCCTTTGGTCCCGCATTATTCATTACGGCAATCCGTCACGGCCAAGAGGCTGCTCGTGCTATAGATGAGGATCTGCGCGGGGCTAAGCCCTATCGGGAATTTGTGGGTGAGTTCACAGAAATTTCACCCATCAGGGATAAAACATATCTCAAGACAAAGTGGGCGCTGCCTACCATGCAGCCAGTTGGTGCTCGGATTAAAAATAACGGGATGGTAGAAAATAATTATACGGATGAAGAGGCGCATCAGCAGTCAAATCGATGCTTACAATGCCATGTAAGTCCAGTATTTGATGGGTCATTGTGCATTAAATGCAATGGATGTGTTGACGTATGCCCATGCAATTGCTTGAAATTGGTTCCGATTAGCAAGGTAAACTTGGATCTCGCAGAAGGTAACCTGCGCCGCGCCGTTGATAACTTCTATGGGGTCGATTCCGCCTCGATGAGTGAAGAAGATATTGCAGTGATGGGGAGTGCCATGTTAAAAGATGAAGATCTGTGCATCCGCTGCGGCCTTTGCGCAGAAAAATGCCCGACACAGGCGGTCACGATGGATCTAATGAATTACTCCTTTCGTTGGATCGGGTAACCCTGTTTGGTGCAGAGAGATATGAGAGCGGCGACAAGTTGGCCTTGATCATCCGCATAGGGAAAGTTTTCGGTCACAATTTTGCAGAATAGCTGCATTTGTGTGACGGAGTGGTGTGTGAGGGAGGTTTACAGGATAGGCAGGATATAGCGGCATGATTTTTATGGGGATGAGTTTTGAAGGATGAAAATTCATCCCCATCAAAATCCTGCCGCTATATCCTGCCTATCCTGTAAACCTCTGACCGAAAAGGTGATCAAGGCCGACAAGTCGCGCGCACTCTAAAAACAACCCGGAGTCGTATGATTTGGTGCTTATTGAGTTCGTTAGTTTTAGGGTTAGCAGGGATTGCTATCTACATCTACTATTTGCGCAAGGGACAGTTCGAGGATCCTGAAGATGTTAAATATCAAATGTTTCGTGATGAATAAGGACGTATGCCAAAATATCGAAATTCTTTAAATACCGATTCGGAGAATCCGGATCCCCTCATCTCGCGCCGTTCCTTTCTCGCCATGATGGGCGTCGGAGCCTGTATCTTTGGTGTCGGCGCTTTGACGGGGGCTTCTGTATTGGGATTCCTTTATCCCAACGCCATGAAAATTCCTCCCAGTGTATTTTCGATTGGACGTCCTGATGAGGTTTTGTCCCGCGAAGGAAAGGTGTTTATTCCCAAACAAAAGGTTTTTGTCGAAACAAATGAGGGGAAAGTTAGGGTGCAAACCGCCGTATGCACACACCTCGGATGCACTGTGAATATGGTTGAAACGGGTTATGCATGCCCTTGCCATGGATCGACCTACGACAGGCATGGAAAAAATACTGGGGGGCCGGCTCCTCTGCCGTTAGTTTATTTTTCGGTCTTTGCAGGAGCTTCAGGCGATATGATGGTGGATAAATCAAAAACGACTCTCGATTGGGATGCCGCCTGGTATGCTCCCACAACATAAAGGAAGGAGTTAAAACACTCGCTTCGAAGGTTTAGAAAAAAATGGCAGTCTTTCAAGGAACACCCAGAGAATCCTGGGCGGAGTATTTGGTCAATCTCCCACGGATGTTTGTCCGTTCGATTTTTCGACACAATTACCCCAACAACGATGTCGATAGATCGGAAGTTGTTTTCAAAAATTTCTTTCTCCACTTTCATCCGGTTAAATGCCATAAGCATTCATTGGATCCTTTCTATACCCTTGGGTTAGGGGCGATCACCACTAGCTTGTTTCTTATTTTGTCATTCACCGGTGTCATCCTGATGTTTTATTACATTCCAACGGAAGACCGTGCTTATGAAATTATGAAAGACTGGCAGGATACCACGCCATTTGCCATGATGTACCGCAATATGCATCGCTGGAGCGCCCATATGATGGTGTTGTTCGTCTTTCTCCATATGTCGCGTGTCTTCTATACAGGCTCGTACAAGGGGGAACGACGTTTCAATTGGGTTATCGGGGTTACTTTAATGTTCCTCACTCTGGTCCTTTCCTTTACAGGTTATCTTCTCCCCTGGGATCAGCTTGCTTTCTGGGCAATCACCGTCGGAACGAATATTGCAGGGTATGTTCCGAATCTTCCAGGCTTTGAATACAATGTCAATCGCGTCATGCTGCTGGCTTCTACAAATGTTGGTCAAGATGCTTTAATCCGTTTTTATGTCCTGCATGTCGCTTTTCTTCCTCTAATCACCGGCACACTCATTGGGCTCCATTTTTGGCGTATTCGTAAAGATGGGGGGTTGTCACGCCCTCCAGACAGAATCAAGCCTGAGCCTCTTCGTGTGATCCAACGGTCCGATACAAAAGAATCGTTTGCCCCCGGAGTAAAACGTACATACGGTCTTATGGAACTGGTTCGCGGGACGTGTCCAACGGTGGACAAGGGACCGTACAACTTCGTGTTTACGTGGCCTAATCTTCTGCGGGCAGAGCTTGTTGCTTTTTTACTGACCCTCGTTTTGGTCTTGGGGTTATCTTTAATCGACGCACCCCTTGAAGAGCCGGCGAATCCCAGTCGGCCGACAAACCCATCCAAGGCTCCCTGGTACTTTTTGGGGCTCCAGGAAATGGTGGCCTATAATGCTTTCTGGGGCGGTGTAGCGATTCCTTTAGGGATTGTTGTTGGATTAATGGCAATTCCTTATCTCGACAGAAATCCCCATGGCTCAGGATATTGGTTCCATCGCAGCCGCTACCTGGCGATCTTCCTTTACACCCTATTTATGACGTGGCAAGGGGTGTTGATCATTATTGGTACATACTTCCGCGGGGCTAATTGGGGGTGGGTGTGGCCTTGGACAGAAAATTTTGCAAGACATTAAACGAGTGTCTAATTACTTAGGTAATTAGACACTAAATAGGAAAAAATGCGCGGTGACCGTTACCAAATAGCTTTGATTGTTCTCGGAATAGTTGCTACGGTGCTGTTTTCCCATTTTTTGCTTAAGGAAATTTTTCCGGAATACAAAATTTATCAAAACGACTACATTGCTTTAGAGGCCTTTCGCTCCACCTACACAGGTCAACCTCCACCTGCATTTAGTGGAGGTGTTAAGCAGATTGTTTTCGAACGCGAGGACAAAGGGCCAGCTAAAGTCGACCGCTGCACTTCCTGCCACGTGGCCACAGAGCTCTTTCATTTTTCTCCAACAATAATTCAGCATGACGCCAAGGGAAATGTCGTACGCGATGCAGATGGTGTTCCCGTTAAGATGCCGAATGAAGAGTACGTCTGGGGACGGTTAGATCAAAAAATCGCTGCCCTTTTGGATGAAAAAGTCATCGCTCAGATTTCTCAGAACGGGGAATCTTCAGAAGTAAGTCAACGAAAAAAAGAAGCGGCACAGCTACAGTCCTACAAAATAGCAACGGTTGGCGACCATGTCTATGACGTCACTAAAGTGCTGGCAATGCATCCTCTCATCGGTAAAGAAACGCGTCCTTTTGAATTCCATCCTCTCGAAGATTACGGGTGCACTTCGTGCCACAGCGGCAATGGAAGTGCCCTCACGGCCGAAAAAGCACACGGCCCTGTATTCGATGGGGAATATGAAACTGAATTCATGGGGCCAAAGCCTGAGTTTCTAGAAAAGGATGGCTTAAATGATCCTGCATTTGCCCGCGTTTT
Organism: Parachlamydiaceae bacterium; assembly: GCA_037147435.1. Taxonomy (GTDB): domain Bacteria; phylum Chlamydiota; class Chlamydiia; order Chlamydiales; family Parachlamydiaceae; genus JBAWVE01. The sequence continues at coordinate 242 of JBAWVE010000152.1, read as the reverse complement.
CAACAACAAACCGGGAGACTCACTTCTCTTCCAAACCACACCGATCCTTGTCGGAAATCTCATTCAGTCAAGTTGCATCCAATGCCACGGCAAGAGTCAAGCGGGTTTACATGAGGAAAAAAACAATTCGACAATGGATCGGCTAACACAAAACTACCATCAGGGCGAAGAGTTGTTTATTTCTCAGGCATGCTATGCCTGCCACCGCATCGCGGGGATGGCTCGCGGAGGTATCGGTCCTG
>JBAWVE010000151.1:0-5453 GCA_037147435.1 Parachlamydiaceae bacterium | reverse complement strand
TTTCTCTATGAGAGTGATCTTAGCTCGAAATCCAACCGGATTTTTCGGCCATAGATGTACCTGTATTTTGAGGGTGTTTTTTTACGATCCTTTAGGTCTAGAAGAAAAAATTAATCAGATAAAAGAAGGCGATGGCGATCAAGGCACCAGCTGGAACGGTAATAATCCAGGAGATGATGATATGGCGCATGGTTCGTAGATCAAGGGCCTGGATCCCTCGAGCAAGTCCAACACCAATGACTGAGCCAACAAGCGTGTGCGTTGTGGACACAGGCATTCCCAGGCGAGAGGCGATAAGAATTGTCGCTGCGGTGCCAAATTCGGCTGAAAATCCACGCGTAGGAGTAAGCTCCGTAATTTTCTTCCCGATCGTCTCGATGACGCGCCACCCCCATGTTGCAAGGCCCACCACGATTCCCACACCACCCAGGGCTAGGGTCCATGTCGGGATTGCTGTCTGAGCAGAAATTGCCCCGGTATTGAGAATGTTGATGGCTGCAGCCAGTGGTCCGATGGCATTGGCCACATCGTTGGCGCCGTGGGCAAAGGCCATAAGGCAAGCGCTCATAATTTGGAGGTAACAGAAAACTTTTTCCACAATGGCGTATTCAGCGCTCTCTCGTCCTGTTTCTTCTTTTTTCTTAAGGGATTCTGAAAGTCTTTCAATTTCATCTAAGATTTCGTCTGTTTGATAGTGGATGACATCACGTGAGACAGCCTTGACCTGGAGAAGGTGTCGGCGGGCTTTTTCCAATTGATTGGAAACTTCGGGGTGGTAATCAGATGATTCGTTAATTTTGACGTGTACTGAAGAAATCCTTCGAAGGCATAATTTGCTGATCAGATACCCTACTGCCCCGATGGCTGCACTGATTAGAATTGACTGCATAAAATTAAACTGCAGAACCACGCCATGCAGTCCATTGAAAAATACTACAAGACAAAGAATGAATGCCATGCAGAAAACAATGATCGGAACGACTTTTTTTGTCGCTGCTACAGGATCGTGCACGTAAAACACTTGCTGGCGTAAGAAATTGAATATGCCAAAGGAAATGACTCCTCCGAAAATAGGAGAGAGGATCCAACTCGACGCGATGAAAGTAACATTTTCCCAATAGATCGCTTCCATTCCTCCGACAGCGACGCCAAATCCGATGATAGCTCCGACGATCGAATGGGTTGTTGACACCGGCCACCCGTAGTACGAAGCGATTTGTAACCAGACTCCAGCTGCAAGAAGCGAGGAGAGCATTCCATAAACGACAACAATGGGATTTTGAAAGACGCTGGTATCAACGATTCCATTTTGGATCGTTTCTGACACGTGGGATCCGAAGAAGAAAGCGCCGGAGAATTCTAATACTGCAGCAATGATAACAGCTTGTTTGAGCGAAAGAGCCCCTGACCCAACGGATGTTCCCATGGCATTGGCGACATCATTAGCGCCGATATTCCATGCCATGTAGAGGCCGGCCAGGATCACGCAGATGAATAGTATAAATTCAGGTGTGATCATTATTTTAATTCCAGTGTCATTCGCACACGGAAGGCTAGTGTTTCCGATAAATTAGAGATGGCTGCCATAGCGTCGAAGATCTTTTGAAACAGAAAGAATGTTGTGTAGGACATCTCATTTTCTGCTTGGAAAATTTTCCTTAACAGGCGTCGTTGAATGATATCAACCTCATGCTCTTTGAAAGAGACTTCGTCGATCATCGCCTTGACTTTTTCTGCTTCGAGCCCGCCAAATGATGATTCTAGCAATTCGTGCATTTCTTCGATCACCCGGCGTGCGGCATCAAATGTGTCGATGTTTTTCTTGAGGCATTCATTAAATTCTTCTTTAAAGGACGGCAGGAGTTCGAGGGGCTTGAGGGTAACCAGAGTGGCAATATCTTCGGCTTTATCAGCTATTTTGTCCTGCTTGCTCACAATTTCGAGCAAGTAACTGCGGTCTATCGGAAGGAATAAACTTTTTGGCAGGTGATTGCGAATGTCGTTTTTAATCAGGTCGGCTTGATGTTCCACAGCGGAAATTTTCTCAGAGACTTTGTCAACAGTGGCGTAATCTTGCCTTTCAATTGCTTCGAAAAGATCCGCTAGAAGATGGACACACTCGGAGACTTTCTCGATATGAGCTTGCAATGGTGCAAAGGGTGAGCGGCCGAAAAGATTAAGGATGGTCCCTAGCATATTAAACTCCAATGAGGTGTTTAGAAGACGGGTAACTTGTGATAACAAAGAGGATTCTACACGATCGTGAATTGTTGATAAAGCAGTTTTTGGTCTTGATCACCTGCACGAGGAGACTGCTGAGCGAAAAGGTGATCAAGGCTAAGTTTTTCTATTTTTTTCCTTGAGGGATAACCGGTTCTTGTGCTAGGATGTCTCTTTTAAAGAATTGTACTGGAGAGTGTCATGTCTAAAGTTTGTGAAGTTACCGGCAAAAGACCCGTTAGTGGTTACAAATACGCGATCCGCGGGATTGCAAAAAAGAAAAAAGGGATCGGTCTTAAAGTGACTGGAAAAACAAAACGTCGATTTGTACCAAACCTGGTGAAAAAGCGTCTTTGGTTTGGTGATGAAAACCGTTTTGTCACACTGACGCTTGCCACATCTGCATTACGCACAATCGATAAATTGGGCATCGCCCCAGTTATTCGTGAAATGCGCGCGCGTGGTGCTTCCGTTTAGTTTTTGCGTCACATCATTCGGCCTTGATCACCTTTTCGGTCAGAGTTTTACAGGATAGGCAGGATGTAGCGGCAGGATTTTTATGGGGATGAGCTTTGAGGGGTGGAAGTTAGGGTGTTTTTATGACTTACGCAAACACCCCAATTTCCATCCCTCAAAGCTCATCCCCATAAAAATCCTGCCGCTACATCCTGCCTATCCTGTAAAACGCCCTCACACAACACGCCGTCACACAAATGCAGCCATTCTGTAAAATTCTGACCGAAATTTTCACTGCATATGCATGACGCTTTCGTCATTTCCAATAGTCTTTGACAGTCATCTATTTCTTTTTTCTGCAGTCGCTAATTACGCCAGTTTTCGAGCGTGATCTCTGGGATGCGTTTGAATTCATCCGTATTCGATGTCACCATAATCATGTGATTAGCTAGAGAAGATCCAGCTATCAAGGTATCATAAGGTCCAATAGACATGCCTATATTTTTCAAATCGGCTCGAATAGAAGCGGAGGATGTTGCGCATTTAGGGGAATAGGGAAGGACGTGAATGTAGGTTAGTAGAGCTTGCCAGAGAGGTCGGATTTTTTTTTCTCGATCGGGATTCAGCTTAAGTCCATACTCTATTTCCATAACAGTGATGGAAGAGATATGGATTTGTTCTGGAGAAATTGCTTCAAAGTGTTCGATGACCGCAGGAATTTTTTTAAAGAAATCTGATACAACACAGGTGTCAAGTAGATAATTCATGCCAGAGGATCCTCTGAAATATTATTTTTCAAGTCCTGACGCAAAGATTTAAAATTCGGTACGTCTTTGATAGGTAAAAAATCAAAAAAATTTTCAGGCCACTCAGTCTTAGCGTGCTTACCTAACCACTCCTCCAATGCTTCATTGACAATGGAATTTCGGGTACGCTGGTGACATTTTGCAACCTGTGTTATCTTCACTCCGATTTCCTTTTTTAAGTAGACATTGAAGTTCATGAAGACCTCCTTGTTTCATAATCAGCATTATAACATGTTATGTTATGTTTGTCAACTGGACTAAAATACTTGGATTAAAATACTCCGATAGCCCAATGTAAAGGAACATCTCACTCTATAGGCAATCATGATTAAAGCTTTGAGACAACGCAAGTGGTTAGGACTTTTGGCAATGATGCCGGCGATTGCCATGGTGTTTACGGATCAATCGGTATTACCTGTTGCCTTACCTACAATTCAAAAGCATTTGGAAGCCACCAACACTCAGCTATGGTGGTGTGTGAACTCCTATTTGCTTGTATCTGCCGTCTTGCTGCTTGCCGGGGGGAAATTGGGAGATTGGGTGGGGCATCGTTGCGCCTTTGTGTGGGGGATGATGATCTTTGCCGGTGCCTCTGCACTGTGTGGTTTGAGCGGTGATATCGCCTGGTTGATCGGTTCCAGGGGATTACAGGGTGTGGGTGCAGCGCTGATGATTCCTGCATCTTCTCCATTGCTGATGACTCTTTTTCCCCAGAATGAACGGGGAAAAGCGATTGGAATCAACGTCAGCGTCAGTTCGTTATTTTTGATTTTCGCTCCATTGATTGGTGGTTATTTAACAGAAACATTATCGTGGAGATGGATTTTTTGGATGAACCTTCCATTGGCCATTTTGGGGTTGTGGCTTGTTTTGCGATATATTCCTAAATCGGTCAAAGGAGAACGTCGATTTGATCTGTGGGGATGCCTTTTTTTTATGATCTGTTCCAGCAGTTTGGTCACATTGGTTATGCAGGTTGGGGATTGGGGGTGGACTTCACTCATAACCGGCGGTCTTTTTATTTTTTGCTTGATTAATGGTTTTTTATTGTTTTGGCGGGAGAAGCATGCCAGGCATCCGTTTATCGATCTTACATTATTTCGCCATCCGATTTATAAGGCTGTGAACATCAGTATCTTTGCGACACAGTTTGTGTTGATGATTACTGTTTATCGGGCGGTGTTTTTTCAGGATGGATTGGATTGGTCTCCGATCAAAAGCGGAACCATTTCATTTATTACATCCATTCCTGTTCTCTGTCTGTCGCCGGTCGGGGGGTGGCTGGCGGATCGGTCCGGATCAAAAATTCCTATTGCCATCGGCTTCGTTTTATTGATTTGCTCTTTTTTTTGGTTGGCCTTTTTCATTCAGGCATCATTATGGGTTCTTCTTTTGGGGTTATTTGCTTATGGTATGGGGATTCCGTTAATTTTTACTCCTTCATATTCCTCGGCGATGGGGTCGATTCCACCTAAAAAGGCGGGAACGGCTTTCGGAATTCTTGCCACGGCGCGTGCTTTATCATCGAGTCTTGGTGTAGCGGTCATTGGTTCTTTTACTGGTCATGTCCAGGATAGCACTTTTCGGACACTAGTTGAGGAAAATCCACAAATGCGGGTGTTGGATCCCTCTTTTTGGGAAGGGATTGCAACGGGGGCTAAACAGATCCAACAATCGTTTAATTCGGAAGAGCTGCAGACAATATTAGTTTACCTGAAAGACTCTCAAATTAAAGCGTTTGCCTCTATTCATGTGGTGATGGGATTTGTGCTAATGATAGCCTTTGCCTTCGTTTTCGTCCTCTATCACCGCCGCCCTTCCCATCATTTGCCGGAAGCTCCGGCGGAAGGCTGGGACTAAAAAGATAGGCAGGTTGGCGATGATCACCTGTACGTGGAGAATTTGCAGTCAAAAAAAGGCATGGTTCAAATGAAGGTAACACTTTTGGATGGCCAAGATCACCTGAACTAA
>JBAWVE010000150.1:0-5490 GCA_037147435.1 Parachlamydiaceae bacterium | reverse complement strand
ACGCTGAAGTTTGCCTCTCTCTGGAACCTGAACTCAAAAAATGTACAAAGTCGAGAATATAGCTTGATATTTTAAGTAACGATAAGCTTAAAAACCAATATAATAATGATTTGTAGATATAACTATCTATTAAATTGGTGATATGATACAATAATTATTATATAATAAACATACAACTAAAAAATAGAGAGGTGCAACGATGGTTAGTTCAGTAAATCACAACATATCTTTTTCTCAACAGCTCTTTCCAAGAGAATATAATGTTGTTAAAAATACTGTAAAAAAAGTAATAGCAGATTATTATCAAGCCACAAGTTGTGATCAAGCCAATAGAACGGACTTACAGGCGGCTGCTACACGAGCTGCGGAAGGTGCTATCAGAGACTACAGAAAAGCTAAAACAGATGCAAAAACCCGAATCGTACGGGTCGATAGACAAACAGCTGCCTTAAATGCAGCCCGTAAAGCCGTGAATGAATTCTTCCTGAAAGCTCCAGCTCCTATTGCTCCTATTGCCGCAGCTCCTATTGCTCCTATTGCCGCAGCTCCTATAGCTCCTATTGCCGCAGCTCCAGCTCCTATTGCCACTGTTCCGTTAGCCGCAACCCCTCCTGTGGCGGCTCCGCCAGTTATAACTATACTAAAGGCATCACATACAATTACAGCTGCGACTACAGCTACACCGCTAGCTACTACGATAACTACATGCGTGGCTTCCAGTGAAACGTCTATGTCTGTCTCTACCCTGCCGAACGCCTTTCCTGACAAGGGGGCATTATACACATTTGCCCGCCGGTATACAAAGGCTGTTGACCTTGGTGTTGTCATTACCGTGTTAATTGCCGGGCAGGCTTCGAATGCTATTAAAACCACCGCCAACCTTGCATTAAAAGGCACCGGCTTGGCCATCAGTACTACATTAGTTCCTCTTAGCATTGGAAAAGCTGTCGTGGGTGTTGTAAGTGAATACCGCAAACACGGCATCATACGAAATTCTGTAAACTGGGCCACAGGCGTCTCTAACTATAAACAAGCTTGGGATGCTTTCAACTTCCTGGGAACAGTAAAAACTGAAACTCAAACAACAACACAAACAACAGTAGAACTCCGGAAGGGAAATCCAGAAACAAATATTTGTGAAACGACCCAAAACGTCCTAAGAACACAAACAAATTTCTCACTTAGACAACGCGTTCAAGCAGCTACTCCGCATTTAAAAGTTGGGGTGATTAAGAACGTTATACCGCTTGTGTATGCAGCAGGAGGAGTCAGTACTGTTTCCGGTTCAGAGCCAGTTTTTTTCTCGTTAGAGAAGGCTGCCCAGGTAGGCTTTCAGCTCACGAATACAACACTGTGTGCACTAAATACTGGAGTACATACAACATTGTCTACACTAAATACTGGAGTTCAGGCAATTAATGAGTATGTTATCCCAAATCTTCCCGCAGCAGAAACAGTAATTCGTACAGCAGAAGAAACATTTGAGACTGTGAAAGAAGTGGCTAATAATATGAAAGAAGCAGCCACATCGGGGCTTAATACTGCAATAAACGTAATAAAGGAACCAAACACCCCTTATATAGCAGGGATTTTCGGTGGCTTATATGTTGCGGCAAATGGCTATCAGCAATTCAAAGATGCCGAAGGCGATGCTCGAATAAGCAAGCTTTTTGGTGGTGGTGTAAAAATGCTCGGGGGAATCGGGGCAGTGGCATATAGCTGCTTACAGATCTACGGTAATTCATTCAAAGCTATTAATTGAGAACGGGATTTGACGTCTTAAAAGTCTTATCTTTACATTAATCATAATTATCTATAGAATAATGAAATAATTTGCATAAAAATAAATTTTACTAATAACAAGTGAACATATCATGAAAAAATCTTTTCTTTTTACTTTAGTGGTCTTAACCGCCACGTTGCTAGTGACACAACAATCTACTGTTGAAGCAAGACATCATAGCCGCAGCACATCTGTGCACGTTGGTGTAGGTACTGCCTATGCATCTAGAAACATGTATATCGTCCGGCAGGCTCCACGCCCAATCATGGTGACCCCGATATATGCTCCAGTACCTTACTACTACGCCCCATACGGTGCGCCGGTGTATGCTTACCCATCTCCAGTTTATGTGGAAGAGGTGTACGTTCAGCGCCCCCCATCTATTGGTCTGGCTGGCTTGTCATTTTCATGGAATTTTTTCAGGTAATTGGCGAGTTAGAACGTAAACAACCAGTGATTGGGTACTATTATCTAATAAAACTCACGTTCTCTGAGCCAACGGGATAAAAGCCATTTTTCCCCACTGATGACGGGAGCTCCCCCATGGAAGCTCCAAGGGTCTGGCATGCCCTCTGAATCTACGTTATAAAATAAGAGCGCTTTTCCTTTTTCGGGAGTGATCTCTATATGAGCCCTGGGAAATACAGTTTCGCCCCCTTTTTCTGGGGTGTTTAAATACACCAGAAACGTCGCTACCCTCTGGCCACCACGATTAAAGTGGGCGAGCCCGCCGGGAGTTGAGGGATCAAAATAGTCAAAATGAGGTTGGTATTCAGCTCCGACGCCGTAATATAGGATTTGCATGCTTTCCCCATTCTGTTCAGGGATCCTTGTAGCTTTTGCAATGCGTTTATAGATTGTTTTTATAATTCTATCAGTGGTCATTGCCGGGACAAACATTCCAAGGCTTGTACGACGCGCATCGATCAAGTTACCCGCATTATTAGGATTTGCAACGGTTGTTCTAGCCAAGGAAGGATGTGCTACGGCAATAAGATGCGCACATTCATCATCCGATTATTCGTCAGTATTCTTTTTTATTTTTGTTCGGATGAGATCCGCATCTGATATAAGGGGTCATCATGATCAGAGAGTTCATATTCGCCCACGATGCGTCCGTTGACATCCAAGACCTGAATAGCTGGGACTTTTCCTTTATCCGGGGAAATGACAAGGATGAGAGTATGAAAAAACGGTTCTCGGTTTTCCCCTTTTACTCGAGCGCCGCCGCCGCCCCCGCTGATGATTTGCCACACACCAGATCGGTTAGAACGGTCAAAGAAATGCTCTCTGGAAGCAAAATATGCCAGCACATGATTATCTGTAAGAATCTTCCAGAATGCATCGCGTTGGAAAACATTTTGTTTTAAAAATGTGACCTTTTCGAAAAATGCTGGTTCATGGCCAACGACGAAAAGGTATTGATGATTTTTTGCAACGGCAGCCAAAGCATATTCCAGCCACAGCAACACGTTTGATTGTGCTTTTGGGGCCATTCCTTCAGTTGCGGGAGCAATGCTTGCCGTAGGAATTACAATAAAACATGCAGGCCCGATGGAGACAGCGTATACGAGTTCACCATCCATCAGCAGTGCGTCTTTTAAATGAAAATGATCGGCAAATATTTTTGCTGCTTGCGGAACAGGTATCTCTTTATTTCCAAGGACCGGAAAGAACGGGACGTCCTTACCCAGAATGCGGTCGTAAAGGACGGAAAACTCCTGCAATTGTTGTTCTAATTCCTTTGGAACCTGTTTTACCGAACCTTCTTTCTCCGGGACCGGCGCTTCAAAAGGGGCAACAAGGTTCCCCGTAAAAAATATTACTTGTGTCTGTTTGTCTTTTAACACATTGAGAATTTCGCTAACGACCACAAAATTAAAGGACTCTCCTTCAGTTTCATTGCCACGGCTTTCTCCAAAAATGCCGATTTTCAATGGCTTTGTAGGATCGACTTTAACAGTAATCAGTGGGTACGACTCTTTAAGTGGAGTGGTCATTAATTTAGAAACGACTGTAGGCGTAGCTTTCGGTATGTCCTTTGAAACTGGCGGAATCTGCGGAATCTCTTGGTGATGTTTTATCGGAGTGTGCAGATACAAAGCAAAAAAAGCCGCTATCCCTACAATTAGGAGAAGGAAAAACTGCGTGATTAATCCTTTTGTCATTTTAAGCCCTTACTGCAATGCATGAAATTTCTATGGAAGCCCCTTTTGGGAGAGCTCCAACCTGAACGGTCTGTCTGGCCGGAGTTGTTTGCCCCTTAAAGTGCCTTGCATATTCTTCATTCATGGCTGCAAAATCCTTAAGGTCTGTTAAAAAAACATCGGTGCGTACAACGAGATCTAGGTTGCTACCACCGGCGCGCAGGATTGCCTCAAGATTTTCAATCACCTGTTTTGTCATTGCTTGGATATCCCCTGCAATAAGATGCCCTGTTTTGGGATCCATCGGCAGCTGCCCTGAAACAAACACCAAAGAGTTTCCGTTAGTCGTCATGACACCCTGGGAATATGGACCCAAAGCCAAAGGAGCCTCAGACGTTTCCAGTCGTTTAATTGCAGAGCGTGGGACAGTCATAGTCTAGACCTTGCGTTAAATATTCTTTTCGCTATATACCACATGCGGGATTTTGGCAACATCGCCTTTGTGAACATAGGGTGCGCTATAGAAATAGTCGGGACCAATAATTACGACGAGGCGTGTCTTCAGGTGATCGGCAAGACTTGGATAGTGATCATTTAACCAGAGGTAGAACTTGAAGGTCTTGTCGTAGAGTTCCTGCTTATACACTTTTGGTGCCTTTACACTGTCGTTTCGGATAAATTGGCCGACATCGATGTGGATGGGAAATCCGTCAAGTACTCCCGTATTTTGTATTAGCGCATGGTCATTGTCTGCATAGCCCATTCCATACTCTAAAAGCAACATGGTTAGCAGCCTATCGATCAATAACGACGCTTCGTTACTTTGCCCATTGATCATCAGTTGGTCGATCGCTGGACAAAGCATCACTGCTCTTTTCTGAATCATATATTCTGTTTGGCTAAGATCAATGGTGTTTTGAAATCCCATTTTATCTATAATTGAAAGGGGTTGCTGCAGCTCTCCCCCTTTGTTTAGGTGAATATAAATAACACCTGTTTCATTTTTGAGATTCTCATACGCGATTTTCCAGCTGATAAATACCTTATCTAATTTTTGCTTCTTCTCAATCACTTTTGCATCCTGATAACTCTTAACAAATGGGATGAAAGTGAAAAGATCGATCCAAGCCTGAGGACGGAATCGCTGGTACTTAAAGAACTTGATCACATAGTCCCCATCCTTACTGGCAAAAACATACGCCTGACACCCTTTTCCAAGGTACGCAAATTCCTGGTTAAGAATATGTTGAACTTCCTGCTTTTCCTCTGGCGATAGGGAGGGCGTCTCCCACTTAGGATCGTAGGATAAATCAGACGTGATATTGCTAACAGTAAAACCGCCAGTAATCGCATAGTAAGCTCTGCCGCAACCGTAGGCAATTGCCGCAGCCAAAAATAAAACAATAATTTTTTTTAGCAACCTGAAACCCTCAAAAAGTATAATAATTTAAACTAATGATACCTAGCGTAGGGTTAACGTTCAACTCGATTTTATACATTTTTTAAGGCATGGTTCAAATGAAGGTAACACTTTTGGATGGCCAAGATTACCTGAACGAA
>JBAWVE010000149.1:0-5501 GCA_037147435.1 Parachlamydiaceae bacterium | reverse complement strand
AGATGGATATATTGATGATTAAGTGTATGTGACATGCCGGGTTAACATACCAAAGAAAAGTCAAAGATACAATGATTTTTTTTATTATTGTGTTGTAATTTTAGGATGAGTGATATGTCGCCCCTCCGGGGCTCTATTTTGTGGTGGGTGGTACCCAGGCTTCACTCACTCCTCCGGAGCATCGTCTCAGCCTGGGCTGTGAACTATCAACCCTTCGGGTTTAGCGCGAGCAATTAATCGTGATTTCGAAAACGCCTTCGAAGAGTATGCATGGAACGTCGCTCACGCTAAACCCGAAGGGTTGATATATACTTGTGAAATCACGATTTACGGCTCACGCTAAACCCGAAGGGTTGATAGTTCTCAGCCCAGGCTGAGGCGCTGCTCCGGAGGAGCAAGTGAAGCCTGGGATTAGAACCACCACAAAATGGAGCCCCGGAAGGGGCGACACGATCACAGATAGTCTAAAGCATGATTGTTGGGAATCATGGAATCATTTTCTTAGAAGAAGAGCATTTAAGACAACGCTCAATGAGCTAACAGCCATGGCAGCTGCGGCGATGATGGGATTGCACATTCCAAAAGCTGCAAGAGGGATCCCCAAAATATTATAGAAAAATGCAAAAAACAAATTCTGTTTGATTTTACGGAAGGCTGCGCGCGAGAGACTGATTGCTTTGACAACGTCCATTAAATTATTACGCATCAAGGCAATTGTTGCGGACTCCATCGCAACATCACTTGCCGCCCCAAGAGCAATACCGACATCTGCCATGGTCAAAGCCGGTGCATCATTTATGCCATCACCAACCATTCCAACAACCTTGCCTTCTTTCTTTAGAGCTTCAATATAATCGAGCTTGTGACGCGGCAGCATCCCCGATTGGTAATGAACAATGCCTGCCTGTTTTGCAATGGCTGCGGCGGTGATTGCATGATCGCCGGTCAGCATGATTTGTTCAATGCCCAGTTCATTTAACTCTCTGATGGCATCAGCGCTATGCTCTCTTAAACGATCACGAAGCGCTAAATATCCGATAATTTTTTGATCATTCCAGACCACCACCACAGTCTTCCCTTCCAGCTCTAAACCTGCCACTGCAGACTCATCAACTTGAAGGCCGCACTCGTGCGCAAATGGGGAGGCGCCCAAACCACACAATTTACCTTCAATATCCGCGATAACACCTTTTCCAGGATGTGTAATGACATTCCGTGCCAGTAAAAGTGGTTGTTCATTTTTCAGGATAGCACGCGCCAGGGGATGCTGCACATGAATTTCCAGCGACTGCGCCACTTGCAACACCTGTTCTTTAGAATATCCAGCCATCGGAATAATATCTGTAAGCTCCGGCTTTCCTTCCGTTAATGTCCCTGTCTTATCAAAACAGATCACATTTAATTGATGGGCCGTTTCTATGGCCGCAGCATCTTTGAAAAGAATCCCTTCTTTGGCGCCGCAACCACTCGCCACGACAATAACAATGGGTGTTGCCAACCCCAAGGCACAGGGGCAGGCTATCACTAATACGGAGACAGCATTGATGACCGCCTGGCTTATATCTCCTGCCACAATCCACCATCCACAGAATGTAAGGACGCTGATCGCCAGGACAACGGGGACAAAGACAGAGGAAACAGCGTCCGCAAGTCGCTGTATAGGGGCTTTGGAAGCTTGGGTATTTTCCACAAGGCGAATCATTCCCGCCAATATTGTCTCATAACCTACACTCACAGCACGGATCGTTAAAGATCCATTTTGATTTAATGTCCCAGCCAACACCTTTTCTCCAGCCCGTTTGACTGATGGAATGCTTTCCCCTGTAATCATCGATTCATCTACTTCAGACTCCCCGTCAACAACATCAGCATCGACTGGAATCCGCTCTCCAGACTTGACAAGCACGATATCTCCCTTCACAACCTGGTTAAGAGAGATAGTTTTCCAGGCGCCATTTCTTTGTACGGTCGCCAAAGAAGGCTGTATCTTCAATAATTTCCCAATGGATTCCGAAGCACGCCCTTTGCTTCTAGCTTCAAGCCACCGTCCAAAAAGAACTAATGTGATGATCGCCACACTTGTCTCAAAATACAGCTGCTGAGGTGTCTGATTCCACCATAGAAACAGGCTGAGAAAATACGCAGCGGTTGTTCCTAATACAATGAGTACATCCATACTGGGGGTCCAGTGCCGAAGGGAATAATATGAATTTCTATAAAATATCCAGCCAATGCCGAACTGCACTGCAGTGGCCAGAAGGCATTGCAACCAGGTCGGCAGCGCCAGATGAAGACCCAAGAGCATTCCTATCATCTCGACAAAAAATGGTAAGGAAAGAAAGATTGCCGCCAACAAACGTATCAAAGATGTTTTTTCTTCTGAAATGTGTCCGGAGTGCACGTTTTGACTACCTTCAGACGCAATAGGACTTGCCCGGTATCCGGCATGATCGATGGCAGCAATGATGGTGCATTCGTCGGCAGGAGATTGTGCAACCACAGTCGCCTGATTCGTGGCAAAGTTAACGTGGACAGAATCGACCCCAGGAACATTCTTGACCGCACTCTCAATTGCCCTCACGCACGAGTGGCAGCTAATGCCGTCGACATGCAAATTAATCGTCTGAGGTTTTTGGTACGTCATTGCCACCTTAATTAATTTTCGAGAGCGCGGAGCATTTGGAGTGCGCGCGACTTGTCGCCGCTCTCCTATTGCTCGACTTGTCGAGCTCATAGATCCACCAAGACTCGCAGACATGATGCCGTCTGTAATGATTTTGGTGTAAACATAACCCTCTGTTTACAAAATCAATACTATTTCTTCAACTAAAAACTTTATGATTTTCGAGAGAGAGTCTGAGCAGCCACGACTCTACCTGAAGGAATCTACTATTCCATAAACCTAGAAAATTTGTTCAAGAAATGGAATGATCCCTAGATTACAAACATAGCAGTTGAAAACGGTAAAAGCACGGAATTGGCCCCAAATGGAGTTTTGCAACTCCCTCTACCGTTCAAACAGGTGTATCAGACGGTCGAGGTCATCTAAACTGTAATAGTCGATGCTGATGCGTCCCCTCTTTCCGGATCCCTGGATCTGCACTTTCGTGCCCAGCTTCTGCTGTATGCGTTCGGCAATCTGCTCGAGATAAAAATCCCGGTTAGCATAAGTCAGCATTTTCTTTTTAGCCTTCTGAGCGATGCGTAAAGCAGCTTCTTCTGTTTCCCTGACGCTAAGATCATCTCTGACCACCATTTCATATAACAACATTTGTTTTTCGAACCCGTCCAACGCCAAAATAGCTTTGGCATGCCCCATCGTGATGGCTTCAGAAGAGATCCCATCTTGAATGTTTTTGGGTAATGTCAGAAGTCTCAAATAATTAGCTACTGTCGAACGTTTTTTTCCTATACGCACTGCAAGATCGTCTTGCTGATAACCGAACTGCTCAACCAAACTGCGCAGGGCTTTGGCGACCTCAAGGGAATTTAAATCCACACGCTGCACATTTTCGATGAGTGCGGCCTGTGCCGACAGCTCGTTGCTGCCACGGAAGTACTTTAAAAACGGTTCGTAAACTGCATTTCATCGAAATCCTCTCTTGTTCAACGAGGCATGCTAATAGGTCTTCTCCTTTTTGACAATCAAATTTTCTCCAGAGGTTTCGCCCCTCCGGGGCTCTATTTTGTGGTGGGTGGTACCCAGGCTTCACTCACTCCTCCGGAGCATCGTCTCAGCCTGGGCTGTGAACTATCAACCCTTCGGGTTTAGCGCGAGCAATTAATCGTGATTTCGAAAACGCCTTCGAAGAGTATGCATGGAACGTCGCTCACGCTAAACCCGAAGGGTTGATAATGAGCGTAGGTCCTTTGTTGGCCAGAGTAGATGGATATATTGATGATTAAGTGTATGTGACATGCCGGGTTAACATACCAAAGAAAAGTCAAAGATACAATGATTTTTTTTATTATTGTGTTGTAATTTTAGGATGAGTGATATGTCGCCCCTCCGGGGCTCTATTTTGTGGTGGGTGGTACCCAGGCTTCACTCACTCCTCCGGAGCATCGTCTCAGCCTGGGCTGTGAACTATCAACCCTTCGGGTTTAGCGCGAGCAATTAATCGTGATTTCGAAAACGCCTTCGAAGAGTATGCATGGAACGTCGCTCACGCTAAACCCGAAGGGTTGATATATACTTGTGAAATCACGATTTACGGCTCGCGCTAAACCCGAAGGGTTGATAGTTCTCAGCCCAGGCTGAGGCGCTGCTCCGGAGGAGCAAGTGAAGCCTGGGATTAGAACCACCACAAAATGGAGCCCCGGAAGGGGCGACACTAACCGATAACCCTTCTAAATAGCTCCCACTCTTCTCCAAAAGTCCGAACTCTATGGTGTTCTTCCTGGTTATTCACATAATTCGATACTGCTTCAAATCCCGATTTCCCAACGCTAAACACTCCATACCCCTCCTGCCAAGAAAAGTTGGCCAACCTTCTGTCATGCGACCTAATTAAATACGTCGATGTGGCCTTCAAATTTTGCACAAGACTTGCCGTCGATATCGTTTTCGGACATTCCACAAGAATATGGATATGATCACTTATGCCACCCACAGCATACAGTTTACCACCATTTGTCACCATTTTCTGCTCTATATGAGGATACAGTACTGCCTGCAAAGATTTTTCAATTATAGACTCTCTGTTTTTCACAGACCATACCACATGGTAAATTAACCTCGTATAGGTTGTTGTCGTCAAAAATTTTGGTGTAAATTCCATTCCCTGCATTTTGAGGAATGTCATCAATTCCTCTTCAAATGACTGTTTGGTGTGTCGAATGGAATCATTGGCTAAGTATTGTTTAACACACTCAAGAGAAGTTGGGCTGACTGTAAAAGCCGAATATCCGTCATTCCAGCGAAAGTCGGAATATCGCCCTCCTTTTTCTCGATACCATTTGGATGAAGAAGCCTTAATTTGACGCAACAAGTCAGAAAGAGAATAATCCGTTGAAATTCTAGCTAATAAATGGACGTGGTTGGGTGTGCAAGAGCTGGCAAGCGTGTGCCCTCCAAACGCCCTCATTGTGCCCGCCATGTAGTCCATTAGGGAAACGTAAGAGTCCTCAAAAATTAACGAGCGTAGGTCCTTTGTTGGCCAGAGCAGATGGATATATTGATGATTAAGTGTATGTGACATGCCGGGTTAACATACCAAAGAAAAGTCAAAGATACAATGATTTTTTTTATTATTGTGTTGTAATTTTAGGATGAGTGATATGTCGCCCCTCCGGGGCTCTATTTTGTGGTGGGTGGTACCCAGGCTTCACTCACTCCTCCGGAGCATCGTCTCAGCCTGGGCTGTGAACTATCAACCCTTCGGGTTTAGCGCGAGCAATTAATCGTGATTTCGAAAACGCCTTCGAAGAGTATGCATGGAACGTCGCTCACGCTAAACCCGAAGGGTTGATATATACTTGTGAAATCACGATTTACGGCT
>JBAWVE010000148.1:0-5577 GCA_037147435.1 Parachlamydiaceae bacterium | reverse complement strand
TTCAGTGTGCTTATTAAGGGTTACGTATTATTGAGGTAGATCAAGATCTCTGAGGCTATATAGTTAGAAATACCCTTAAATAGTGGTTGTGTATAGTGCTCATCCGTCAACCTGCTAGCGATGCTAAAGGCCATTTTTTTTTCGATCGGTAATACCTCTTTAATATGCGGAGATTGAATATATTTTTTCCAGTTCTCGATCAGTTTTCCACGGGATTCTTCCGTCACAGCTGTATCCAAGGATGAAATGAATGTTGCCATCTGTTTAGCCACTTCGTTTTTGCTGGCAATATAGATGGCTTGCTCAATGTTGATGGGAAGGAGGCGAAGTACAACCCAAACATTAATTAGACACCAGTCTTCAGATGCGACTTTATCAAGGATATCATCAGTGATTTGTAAAAGAGATTTTCCTACGCCTTTGACATCTTCGTTTGAATATAAAGGGGAGGGGTCGCAAAATGACTGATGACTGATGTCAATTGTCCTGATGAATTTAGCTAGTTTTTCGATAAATATCATTTGCTCATGACCTTGCCGTAACTCAAAAAGTAAGGAATTTACGGGGTGTTGTACGCGTTTTGGTTTGATTGTCGAGGCGGCAGCTCCAACCTTGCTGGGTCCGGCATAAGGAGTTGAGACAACACGACGTCCTCCTAGAGGACTTTGTGGCTGCAAGCCAGGGTGGTCAGCACGTTTTTGGGGGAGTGGAGTACTAAGCATAGGGCGAACAACCTGACTCACGGATTGCGAAGACGGAGCCAAGGGAGGTTCCTCATTTTCTGATTTTGTTGGGGTTCTGCCCATAGCCGTGACTGTTGCCGCGGCCTCTTGAGAGCTGGATGGAAGTGCATTTGTCATTTAGAATCCTTTAGGGGTGTTGCAAAAGTTCGGCCTTGATCACCTTTTCGGTCAAAAAATAAGACTCGTGAGAAGAACGAGTAGCGCAGTTTTGTGTCGGCCCTCCGGGATGCACTCTTTCGTTAATTATGAGGATCACTTAAATATTTGCTAGGGCGATAGCGCATCCCGGAGGGACTAGCAAAGCCTGGGAACCATCCAAACAAACGTTCGAGTCCCGGAGGGCCGACACAAAACCGCGCCACCAATTCTTCTCACGAGCTTATTTTTGACTGATAGTTTTCACTGCAAAGGTGATCATGGCCGAAAGTTCTCTCTATGAAGGTGATCATCGCCAAAAGTTGGTAGCCGGGTTTTAGCTAACTCCTCTTAATAATAGCCAAAAACGGCCGTTTTCGTAAATAGAAAGTGTTTACATTTATATCATCCGAGACGTATATTTTGTTCATGAATAATATTATCCAAATAGAAAATCTGACGAAAAACTTTACATCTGGTGAAAAGGACCTTACTGCCCTAAAGGATGTGACCCTTTCCATCGAGAAAGGGGATGTTTTTGGGATCATCGGTTTGAGTGGTGCCGGCAAGTCGACACTGATTCGTGCTTTGGCCGGGTTGGTGATACCCACATCGGGAAAAATTCGGTTTCATGGAGTTGACATCGTTTCGATGACAAAGGAAGAGCGACGCTTTTTTCGTCAAAAAGTGGGAATGGTTTTTCAGCATTTCAATTTACTTACCTCTCGGAGTGTTGCCGAAAATATTGCTTATCCAATGGAAGTGGCTAATGTGCCCACGGAAAAGCAAAACCAACGAGTTGATGAATTGCTGGGCTTTGTCGATTTATTTGAGAAAAAACATGAGTATATTTCACGATTGAGCGGGGGGCAGAAACAAAGGGTGGGGATTGCGCGGGCTTTGGCAAATCGTCCAGAAGTCTTGCTTTGTGACGAAGCAACTTCAGCGCTTGATCCTAAAACAACGAGGGAAATTTTAGCTTTGTTGAAAGGTGTTAACCAAAAGTTCGGCGTGACTATCATTTTGATCACCCACGAGATGGAAGTGATTAAACAGATTTGCCATAAAGTGGCAGTCATGGATCAAGGGAAAATTGTGGAATGTGGATCCGTGGCGGATGTTTTTGCTGATCCACAGCATTTAATCACAAAGAAGCTCTTGCATAGGACAACAGATGATATCCCTCGTGCTTTTTTGAGGCCGTCGACAGCGACCAGAAAAGTGTTGAGATTGACATTCAAGGGAGAGCTTGCCGATAAACCTGTCATTTCTGAAGTGGTCAAGCGGTTCGACGTCGATGTGAATATATTGTTAGGATGGATCGATCGGTTGCAAACGTATGCGATAGGAACCCTGGTCGTAGAATTATCAGGGACTCCCGAAGGCCTCAGAGGTGCTCTTGCCTATTTTCAGGAAAGGGTTGTACGTTTTGAGGAGATAGAAAATGGACCTTGAAAACATTCAACTGGCACTTGATCTGCTGCCCCTGCAACTGTGGAATACGATTTATATGGTTGTTGTGTCAACATTTTTTTCTATTGCGATCGGTTTACCCCTTGGCGTTATTTTAACCATTACAAGCAAAGGGCATATCAAAGAGCATAGTGTTGTGTATAAGGTATTGGAAACGATTGTCAATATCGGTCGTTCTTTTCCTTTTGCCATTCTAATGGTCGCTCTAATCCCTTTCACACGCTGGATTGTGGGAACAAGTCTGGGGACAACAGCAACCATCATTCCGTTGACAGTGGCTGCGGCGCCATTTGTCGCACGCTTGATCGAATCTAGTTTAAAGGAAATCGATAGAAATATCCTTGAAGCAGCTGTTGTCATGGGATCAACGACGTGGCAAATCATCACCAAGGTCTTGCTAATGGAGGCTTTGCCCTCGATTGTGACTGCGATTACACTGACTGTGATCAACCTGATTGGATACAGTGCCATGGCAGGGCTTGTCGGAGGGGGCGGTTTGGGACAGGTGGCAATCCAGTATGGCTATCACCGATTTAATACATTTATTATGTTGTTAACCGTCGTTTTGCTCATCATTCTCGTGCAAGTTGTTCAATGGTGTGGAAATCGCCTATGCATGTCAATCTACAAAAAAAGAGGATCACTCTCTCATGATTAGACATTTTATTCCTCTACAAGCTCTTCGGCGGTGTTTTGCCCTCTGCGGTCTATTCGCGGCAATATTCACAGGCTGTGAGGATTCAGGTGACAGATTAAAGGTTGCTGCCAGTTCCGTTCCACACGCCCAATTACTGGAGTTCATTAAACCCGATTTGAAAGCTCAAGGGATAGACCTAGTGATTATTGTTTCGGATGACTATAACATGCCCAATCGTGCCTTGGCTTCAGGGGAGATCGATGCCAACTTTTTTCAGCATCTTCCGTTCCTTGATGAGCAAATCAAACAATTCCACTATTCAATAGAAAGTATCGGAGCAATCGAACTGGAACCGATGGCTATTTACTCTAAAAAGATCAAATCGCTTGCTGATCTCAAAGAAAAAAGTGTCCTGGCTGTTCCTAACGACCCAACAAATGAGGCGCGAGCGCTTCTGTTATTTCAAGATCAGGGACTTGTCGAATTGGATGATTCTCATAATTTACAGGCTACTGTGCGAAATATCAAAAAAAATCCAAAGCATCTTAAATTCATCGAAGTGGATGCCGCCATGCTTCCACGCACATTGGAAGATGTGGATGCAGCCGCAATCAACACCAATTATGCCCTTGGCGTCAACCTATCACCTTCGAAAGATGCCTTGGTGATTGAAGGGGCCGATTCCCCTTATGCCAACATCCTCGTGGTCAGAATCGGGGATGAAAAACGACCAGATATCGCAGCACTGAAGAAGGCTTTGACCTCAGAGAAGATGAGGGAATTCATTCTAGAGAAATACAAGGGCGCTATCCTTCCAGTCTTCTGAGAGGATTCAAAAAAGAGGGATTGCAAATATTTATGTTTGGTATGCGTTCAGCATAAATCCACTTACCTGACCTGTGTACGGTGTCAATTTCTTCCCGTCGACGATGTAGATTTCTTCAGGGGGAATGAGATGGCACACATCGACCAAGTCTTTTCCTTGAACAATAATGAATTTGACATCGTGAATCGATGCTAACAGCTGGATAAACTCTTCGTCCAACCTCGCGTCGCGGAGATAGATCACTAAATCCCTGGAGGCATCTTTCGCCAGATGATGGATTGCAGAAAAAATCGTTGATGTCATCCCATCAGCCCCGGTCAAGCTCAATAAAATATATGCCCGATCTCTTAACGCCTCACGAAGTGGTAATAAATGCTCGGCATCAAAGACTTTGTTGGCGACATCACTCTCAAATAAGCGTCGGGCTAGTTCAGACAATGAAATACGCGCACAACCAAACCGTTCAATGGCGATTCCCGCGGCCACATTAGCAAGCTGGGAAGCTTCTTGAATACTCAGCCCGCTCGCGGTCGCTAGTGTCAATACAGCCAAAACCGTGTCGCCGGCACCTGTAACATCCTTGATTTCTCGGACGGTCACGGGAAAATCGTGACGCTCGCCATTCCGGTGAAACACTGAAATGCCGGCTTCAGACCGCGTGACCATCAAAATTTCAGCGTTGGCAAGCTGCAAAATTTTATGGGCTGCCATCTCGAGGCAGGCATCCGGCAATAAGCCAGCTGCAGCATACGCCTCAGATAAATTGGGTTTGATGATTGTTGTGCCATGATACTTAGTAAAATCGACCCCTTTCGGATCTGTAACTACAGGGATTTTTCTAAGTTTTGCCTGTTCAATGACAGCGCTTAACAAGGTGCGTGAAAGAAATCCTTTACTATAGTCTGAAATCGCCACAGCAGCAATATTTTCCATTAATCCGGGAAGGGATTCAATAATCTGCTGTTCTAACATCTCAGGGAGCGGCAAGATTTTTTCATGATCAACACGTACGATTTGCTGATTTTCTGCAATGATTCGATTTTTTACGGGGGTCGGGTATCCGTGCTGAATAAATAGGCCGCGGACATCAACATTTTCTTTTTCCAGCGCGTCTTTTAAAATGGCTCCTGGCACATCATCGCCAATTCTTCCAATAGCGATAACGCCGGCGCCCAGCGATATTAAATTAAGGATGACATTCCCCGCACCTCCGGGAAGTTTATCCTCGCGTATGACTTGGACAACAGCCACAGGAGCTTCGGGCGAGATGCGCCGTGCCTTACCAATGGTATATGTGTCAAGCAATAGGTCGCCGATGACAAGGATGTTATGTCGCTGAAGTCGACTGATGGACCCGGTAAGTCTTACCATGTTTTTTGCGGGATGAGATAGTTTTTTACATAGTCAATGACGGACTCCTCAAGCGGCATGCAGGTGGCGGCATCGCCTAGTGCAGCCCGAGTCTTTTGCATTCCTGCACAGGTGTAGTTTTGATATTTTCCGATGAGGTCGGTGGGCATATCAATATAATGAATATTTGACGGCATCCCAAGAGCTTTAAATACAGCTTTTGCCAATTGGTTCCATGTTCCTGCAACCCCGCTACCGATGTTATAAATGCCTACAGAGTCATTTTCAAGGAAGGCAGATGTCATGCGGGCAACATCTTTAACATAGATAAAATCTCGTTTTTGATCCCCATCGGCAAACTTTTCTGGCTCGGTCGATTTAAATAAGCGGATGACACCTTCTTGACGCGCTGT
>JBAWVE010000147.1:0-5584 GCA_037147435.1 Parachlamydiaceae bacterium | reverse complement strand
AACCACAACTAAAACCATGTAAAGAATTAAATTGATAGTTGTGGGTAACGACAAGCACCTTCACAGTGAAAAATTTCGGTCAGAATTTTGCAGAATGGATGCATTTTTGTGACGGCGTGTTGTGTGAGGGAGTTTTACAGGATATGCAGGATGTAGCGGCAGGATTTTATGGGGATGGGTTTTGAGGGATGGAAAGTGGGATGTTTGTGTAAGTCATAACAACACCCCACAAAGCTCATCCCCATAAAATCCTGCCGCTACATCCTGTCTATCCTGTAAAACTTTGACCGAAAAGGTGATCAAAGCCCACGTGATCTTAGGGGGTATGATTACCTTATAAACTACACACCTTATAAACTATTTGATGTATATTATATTTTTGTTTATAATCGATTAATTTAACTTATAAATATGTTGCCAATTGATGGGAAAAACACCTAAGGACGCAATGAACATCAAAAAATCGTATCAAAATCTTTGTGAAGTGCACGAGAATGAACCAAATGGATTTAACCCTCAGGTTGAAGTGGCTGCTTGTTACCTTGAGATAGACAATAAACTGCTTTTGCTGCAGTCCTCGACTAGAAAATCTGAGCCGGAGGCTTGGGGGGTACCTGCGGGAAAACTCGAGAAAAATGAAAGACCCTGTGATGCTGCAAAGCGAGAATTGTTTGAAGAAACAGGTATTTCTATTGAACACCACTCTCAAATTCAGTCGTGCGGCTCTTTGTATATCCGTAAGCCCGAAATTGAGTATGTTTATCATCTTTTTGAGGTTACAATAGACAAAGTCCCAGAGATTCGTTTATCTGATGAACATCAGAGCTATGTATGGGCATCTTCAGAAGAGATTGAACAAATCTCTCTAATGTCCGGCGCCAGGGAGGCTTTAGATAGATATCGCACATCCCTAGAAAAGAAACAAAAGAAGTGATCTCAGCCCGATTGGCTGCGCTGCATTGTGAACTTCCTGACCTAACAGAGTGTTCAGGTCAAGTATGGAGAGAGATGACGACCATGGGTGCAGAAGCTTATATTAGCTCTCAAGAGCCTGTAAAAAGCTTTATGCAACAAGTGTTGAACGGAGTTAATCAAGCATTATCGCAGCCGGGGCCAGTCTTAATCGTTGCTCATGGAGGAATTCATTGGGCCATGTGTTGTTTTATGAACGTAGAGCACGAATGGGCTATTGATAATTGTGTTCCTGTTCATTTTTTCATGGGAGAAAATGGAAAATGGCAAGCAAAAAAACTCAAAAATATTTTTTGAAGTAGTTCTATAGAGGGAGTTTTACAACTCTCTTATATTGGGGACGTTTATACCATGCCTATCCGGTTGACACCCAAATTTCGACCACGCGAGAGTGGTCGAAATTTGGGTGTCAACCGGGATAGGCATGGTTTATATTAACTTCCTATATTGCTTCGACAACCCATATTTTCGTCCCCTGTTTGATGGATCTACAATCTCTAAAAATTCATTCTCGACCCATGTCGCACATAGTGCTGCACTTGTGCGTGGCTTAAAACTAAATAATTTCCCTATTTGACAGCTTGTAATTGTTTTATATTCTTCAAATAATAGTAATGCTTTACGTTGTCGAGGATCCAATTTTCTGATGAGAGCGCTTTGGTCTGGAAAACCTTGAGCTTCTCTCATCCGTTTTAACACATTTTCAAATGACGTAGCCATTCCCTCGACAAAATATTCCACCCATTTGGTAATATCCGATTGTGCACGGCCCATGTAGTAGTTATGTGAATCCCCAACACTGATTGCCTCATAGTAAGCTCCCAAATTGCGGGCGTAATATTCCTCGAGAGAATAAAGTCCTTTCAAATCGTAGCCACCAAGATGCAAAATCAGTGTGGTCAGCAACCTGGCTGTTCTCCCATTTCCATCATAATAAGGATGAATCGTTGCAAACTGATAATGGGCAATGCCTGCGATAATAGGATATGGCAGTTCTCGATTTTCATTAATCCAAGCTATCATTCCTCCCATCAAACTCTTAACATCACTAGCCTCTGGGGGCATGTAGATAATTCCCTTTGTTCGACTATCACGGATCACGTTTTGCCCAGCTCGATATTCCGAATCTTTAACTTTTGTTTTCCCATTGCCCATTACAAGCGCATGTAGGGTTTTGATGTTTTTTTCTGTAATGGCAGTTCCCACAGCCGCCCATTTTTCCATTTGAGTAAGAGCAGCATAATAGCCTTTTACTTCATGTTCGTCGCGTTCGCGTCCAGGAAAATGACCCTCGTGCTTTAGAACAGCTTCTACTTGATCCGGAGCCAGTCTATTCCCTTCAATCATAGTAGAGTAATGAGTTGTAAATAAACGAGCGGTCTCTCTAAGAGAAGAGAGGACAATGGGAGTTAGCGGTAAATGCAAAGCCTTTTCTTTGACTACTTCTGCGCGCAGCAAACTGTTTACAATTTTTGGAGTTATTGTGTAATGTGGTTCAAATTTTATCAGCATCTTATCAGCCTTTTATCTGCATTAAGTATAACAGTCATTATGCAGATAAACTGCAGATAACACAAGCTTATAGTCCACCAATACTTGAAAAACAACGGAAACTTTTGAAAATAAGTACCCTCGGATCATGGTAAGACAGCATCCTTGCAAATTCAGGTGTAACTATGAGCTCGACAAGTTGAGCACTATGAGAGCGGCGACAAGTCGCGCGCACTCCAAATGCTCCGCGCTCCAAAAAACGTATAAGCTTTGAACCCCTTATTGGGCCCCCTACCAGGATAGTATTTATTTGAGGATGATCAGCAGGGTGTTGTCGTAGGATTGCTTTGCAGGGATGGATAAAATACAAAGGTCTTGAAGATTATACCTCCTGATTAAGGCATTCTTGATACCCTCAAATCTTAAAACTGTTTCCTGTGTCAGATCTTCGATGATAAATATTCCTCCTTTTTTTAACTTATATAGACTGTTTTCTAGGAAAATGAGATTAGCTTCAAAGGAGTGGAGGCCATCTTCAATGATGATGTCAAAGGCGATCTCTTTTAATGTGGGGTCGGTCCACATATCAGAAATTGATGCTTGACTCAACTGATCGCAGTAATAGGTGCGGATCCGATCTGTGTTAAACAGAATCTTTTTGTCAATATCGGCGCCAAAGATGCGCCCATCTGTGAAATACTCCTCCCATCCATAATGAGAAGCGCCTGGTATCCCATTAACGCCCATATTCGATGGGATCGTCACATCATTCGTTCCCAAGCCAAGTTCAAACACATTGATAGTTTCGGATTTAATGCTGTGAAACAGCTTGGTGTATAATGTTGTGTAATTATGCCGGGCGTTCAAACCTCCTTTATCGCTTCCATGTGTGGACATAATAGCGCATAGATCAGTCTGATTCATGTAGTCTTTATCAGTCATAAAAGCGCGTATTACTTTTCTAAGAGACCTGGAATTTCCAAGATAAGTGCTGATGATTGAAATATTTTCGATTTGATAAGTGGGCTCGGCTACCATGTGCAGAGCATTTTGATGGATTGTACGAATTTCTTCAATATGCCCTGAGTAATTATCCATATATCTCCCCTACGTATTTTCGGCTGAGTTATTGTCGTTGGTCATTATTATCGATTAGTGTATATATTTTCTTTAACACCAATAGGCAATACTGGGAGAATGTCATGAAAAAAGCCTTATGTGCAATAGCTATTATTTTGTCACATGTGCTCTATGGGATTGTTCCACCTGCACCACCCACGCCAGATCTAATCGCTAATTACATCCCGATTACAATTTATAATGGCACCACAAGCGCACTTGTGAATGGGACCGCGCAACCAATTACTGATGATCAAATTTACATCTTTATTCAAACAAAGGGGGGCAGCTCGGTTTTACAGTTTACTTCGGATGGCTCCGGACATATGTTAGGGACCACTTTGACACCAGTGCCCATACCAGGAAACAGTGCTTCTTTTTATTCTTCTTTTTATTCCTACCCACTCTCCACATTCCCAAGCGCTGCCGCGGGCTTTTACACGTTATATATCCCGACTAATATAGAACTTCCTTCCTCGAGAATTTACTTTTCCCTGATCAACCCGATCAAGTGGATCGTCAACCCAAGCTCCGGAGGGTTCTATTCACAGGATAGCAACTTATCAGCCAGTGACAGCACATACTACACTTTGTATGACAAAGTTGAGTTCACGGTGACAAATGCTGCGCTTCCTTTTTGGCAATTGGTTATGAACTCCACAATGGTTGATTATTATTGTCTTCCCCTTTCATTCTATATCAACTATGAAAATAACGCTCAAAACATCACAAGTTATACAGGACTCTCTCCTACCTTCTCGCGCCAGGATGTTTTTTCCACGTATCAGACCGCTTTGTCGACCCTACCGGGATCCGGTGCCGGCACTTGGGATACACTTTATACAACTTACACTTCCCCAAATGGTGCGTTGAGCAGGCTCAGAATTGCCTCTGCCAACACAGCTGCTTTAAAGCCTACAGCCACCGATCCTATTTTTCCGGCAGGCTATCTTACATCAAATCCGAATTCCACCTGCCAGTGGTTTAACCGACTATGGACTAACGATGAAAGCGCACCGGCTGCTTACTATGATGTCAACGGCGCTAACCACACTATCACTCTCAATCTGACGAATGCTGGTGCCAATGCGGGTACAGCAACAGGCTGTGTAGATGGATGCAGGAATTTTGTTTTTACTCTTGGCAGTGACTCTCAATGGTATCCGGGATCCGTAATTTTCCAAGCTCCTTTGACTATTTCTTCATTTTTTTCTGGTGACTATACGAACTATGTCGACCCTGACACAAACCAACCCGGCTGGAGTGTTAGTAGAGGGGCGACAACGGAAACGGTAAAGGCAATATGGCAGGTATTGTCCTGCGCATTTAATGTGGGATTGCTTCCTCCATCCGGTACGACAGGAACGCCGGAAGCCCCATTGACAAAGGCGTGGATGCAAAGCCAGGTGTCCAATTTCTTCAATGATAATGCAAACCTGTGCACTGGTCCCTGGTTTAATTTCTATTCGCAGGTGCTCCACACTAAGCTGATGGCATCGCCTTATCTAAACTATTATACAGCTCCCTTTGACGACTACTTGGGCATTGATGGTACCATCACAGTCAATGATACATTAGGAGCTAATGCCGGAGCCGCTGTCAACATCACTATTGGTGATATGACTGACTCCATTATCCCAAATATTTTTGATGACAGTACAATCTATAATGTCATTTTTGCACCGCTTCCAGCTGGGGTGACGAACGTGACATTCAACGGGACCTCTGTTCCCTCAGATGGTGGAGGAATGGGCACCGCTTCCGGTTCATCCATGATAGTGGCTCTTCAATATACCACAGGAGCCTATTCCACCACTCCGGTCACAACATTTACTGCACAAATCAGTCCAGGTACTGCTACCATGACCCCCCCAATGCCTTGCGGTGCCAACGTTGTTCTCTCAGGGGGCGACGTCACAATATATCTCGGAGAGGCTGGCGAAAAAGACGCGAAGATTGTTTTTGTGCATCGAGAGTGCTTGTTGAAGACAGATCTTGACCT
>JBAWVE010000146.1:0-5603 GCA_037147435.1 Parachlamydiaceae bacterium | reverse complement strand
TTTGTTGTAAAAAGGCCCTCAATTGGAATTTGTGAAAGATTGTTTATAAAATTTTGAAGGCGCAAAGCTTTTGACCCTTAAAAACCTATAGGGCGGAAGGCAAGCCATTTATTTTATTTTTTCCGAAAAGCCCCTCTCCTTTGAACGTGATGATGACCGCAGTGGCAATATAGAACAGGACGATGACGCAGACGACGACACCTGACGTTGAGAGGGCAATATCGTATCTTGTGAGAATATCCCGTGTCAGGGCAACGCCAACCAGTGAGGCGGAGATACCTAAAATGGCAGAGAGCGCAAGCATCCCTCTAAGACTGGAAGTCAGCATCCGTGCTGTCAGGGCAGGCCCTGTAACAAAAGCGAGTAGCATGAGCACTCCGACAGCACGATATGCACTGATTGATGTCAAGGAGACTTGCATCATCAACAGATAACTGAAGACAACCGGAGATATGCCAAATATTTTGGACAGACCCGGATCGAATGTTGTGATATTAAATCCTTTAAAGAAAACGATAAACAACAATAAATTTACTGCAAGCACAGTATAAACCATCAGGCAATCGCCAATCTGCAGGGCATCAACATTCCCCATCACAGCCTCCGTACCAATATGCACATTACGTGTCAGCAGTGTCACAGCAACGATCCCCACAGCAAAAAGGCTCGTAAAAACAATCCCAGTACTCGCATCTTCCTGGAGCCGTGCCCCCCGTGTCAGCAATTCCGTTAAAATTGTTGTGATAAAGCCCATGATCAGGGCTGCAATGATCAGAACATGCACGTCAATGGGGTCAGAATGGGCATGACCTTCAGCAGACAACCCGTACGCCCACAAAAAAGCAAGGACAATCCCAATAAGAATCGTATGTGAGAGGGAATTAGCCAACATTGTCATCTTGCGTAAAACAAGAAATGTCCCTACAAGGGCGGATGATGCGGCAACTCCGGCAAGGACAAAAATCTGAACTTCATCTGAAGCGATATTCTCAGAAGAAATTCCTCCATTAATCCAAGACCAAAAGCGAGTGATCAACTGGATAAAAAATCCAAAAAATGTTTGATTGGAATAAGGATTAAAATAGTGTTGGGAATCCATATTTCTATCGCTCCATACCAAGACGTCTTAAATGTGATGACGTCCCTGGAATTGGCTGGTGGTGAGGATCGTATTTTGGGTTATTGAGGATTAAAGTCAACTCAGCTTCTATTTCTGGAGTAATAATATGTTCCATCTCTTCAGCGCTGCGGTGGACGCGTTCGGCACCAACACCAAGATAGTCTACGAGATAGACTTCCCAAAGACGATGCAGACGCACTATTTTTTCGGCCCACAGCAACCCCTCTGGAGTTAGACGATAAAAGGAAGGTGTTCCCGCTTGCTTGCTTTTCTCTACCCATCCCTGGTAGACAAGGCGCTCCAAAACAAATCGCAGATACCAGGACGAAGCATTTTGGTATTTTGCGATTTCATCAAAAGGCACTCTATAACCTGCGGCATACCTCCAAATTGTTTTGAGGATATTTTCACAGGCACACTGATACCTGAAAGATGCAATGCGTATATAACGGAGGAGTATTCCCCGTTTTGGAGCAAATAGTAAGGAAAACAGACAAATTAACGTTGCGATGATGACGATGACTGGCCCGGTGGGCAGCGCCAACCTGGATGAAGGAAAGGCAGCCGACAGCTTTATAGAGGTAGTGACAGAAAGATAGACACCAAAAAAACCGCTCAATAACCCAAAGATGGCGGCAAGAAAAAACATTTTATGAAGTTTGTTGGTATATTGCCTTGCTGCTGCTGCTGGAGCGATGAGCATTGCGGACATGAGAACAACGCCGACGGAACGAATGCCGATGACAACAGCCAGTACAATCAGGAAAAAAATTGTGCCATTAACGATACGTGTATTAATCCCGAGGCTGCGGGCATAATCCCTATCAAAGGTGATGACTTGGATCTCTTTATAGAAAATAGTCATGACAATGACCACTGTCAATGCCAATACCCCATAAATCACAATGTGCACATCCGTCATCGTCGCTGCTTGCCCATAAAGATAAACCTGTACCTGCCGGTATAATGATGAATAGACAAATTGAACTTGACTGGCTAATGTCAGACCGATGCCGAAAAAAGCTGCTAACACAAAACACAAAGCAGAGTCACTGGGCACAGAAAATCGCCTTTCCAAAAATCCAATCGCCCACAACCCTGCTAGAGAAGTGACGAAGGCGCCGGCCATCGACAGAAGAGTGAGCAATAATTCCTGTTCTCCACCCATATTTAGAGCCCCTGCTATCATAACTCCGATGATAACTCCTGGATATGCCGCATGCGACAGGGATTCTCCAAGCAGAGACTGCTTTCTGAGAAATACAACGACTCCCACTAAAGCGGCAGCCAGACACATAAACATACACCCGATTGTAGGCGCACGGAGAACTGGATCTGTAAAAAATGCAAAGACAGAATCAGGCATAAAATCAATGCCTGCCCGTTGTTTTAAACTTAGACAGCTTTAACGCTTCATCAAATAGGGCATAGCTCTTCCCGTATGTCATGTTAAGAGTATCCGGATTAAATACTTCAACAACACTTCCATAGGCAATTAACCGCATATTGAGCATTATCAACCAGTCAAAATAGCTCTCCACGGTATTAAGGTCGTGATGGACAACAAAAATTGTTTTCCCCTGAGACTTGAGTTGATGCAATGATTTCATGATCACCATTTCAGTCGCCATATCAATCCCAGCAAACGGCTCATCCATAAAATAAACATCAGCCTCTTGCACAAGCGCCCTCGCAAGGAAAGCGCGCTGCTGCTGCCCTCCGGAAAGTTGACTGATTTGCCGTTTGGCGTAAGCGCTCATCCCCATCAGGTCCAAATAGTGGTCAACAGCCGCCTTGTCGGCTTGGCGTGGCCATTTAAAAAGTCCAAGTGTGCCATAACGCCCCATCATGACAAGATCGCGTACAGTAATAGGAAAGTCCCAATCAACACTTTCCCTCTGTGGAATATAAGCGATGCGGCGCTGCACTGACGACAACGGTTGCCCGAAAAATTCAATCTTTCCCGACGTCGGTTTGACCAAGCCCAAAACGGCTTTGATAAATGTACTTTTACCAGCTCCGTTAGGACCTATAATTCCCACAATTTTTCCACTGGGAATAGCCAGGGACATGTCCCAAAGAACCGGCGTCTTACCGTAGTTAACGGTCAGCTGATGGACCTGTAGCACAGTCCTTGAGACGTCATTATGAGAGGGATTTTTCATATTTTTTATTTACCGTTTATATTATCCGCTATGGCTTTGATGTTATGCTGCATCATTTTAATATACGTATCCGAATCGGAACCCGGAGCCCCCATGGCATCGGCATAAAGGACAACTTCAGCAATTTTAACGTTGAGCCCCTTGCTTTTTGCCGCTTGAACAATCTTACGGATAGAGTCACGATTGACGTTAGACTCGGGAAAAATGACGTGGATATTATAGCGGCTGAGATGGTCGATAATAGCCTGAATGTCTGTTGGGGCTATTTGACTCTCAGGTGCTAACCCTTCAGGTGCGGCAAAACGCTCTCTCCAGGACCGGCTATCTTCACCATCCACAGCGAGATAGGCCCGGGAAAAGTAATTGAAAGCGTCATGGCTTGTCACTAAATAGCGTTTTGAAGCGGGTATGGATTGCAGCTGTTGCCGTGCTTCACGATGAGCCTTTAACATCGCTACAGCCAGTTTCTCTCCATTTTTTCGATAGTCAGCGGCATGAAGCGGATCTTTAATGCTCAGGGCATTTACAATGTGGGTAATTGTCTGCGCCCAAATAGAGATCTCCATCCAAATATGCGGATCGGGCTGCCCTTTGTAATACAACAGCAGGGAAGGATTTTCTTCCATGATTCGATTCCCCAAAGGGATCGCTTTGTTTTGTTTTTTCAGAAACACCTGGAGAGAGGGCCCGTGCTCTAAGCCAAGACCGTTGTAGAAAATAATATCAGCAAAGGCCAGTTTCTCATCATCCCCTTTGACAAGCTGATAGGAATGGGGATCCAACTCCCCTTTGATCAAGGTGATGGAGTCGACAAAATCGCCGCCTATATCTTTAACCAGGTCATCGATCATCGCAATTGTGGATAGAACTTTCACTTTACCGTTGGATATCCTCCATTCACGTGTGGTTTGACGTTGAGCATCAGTTGGAGAACACCCGACCGCCATGACAATAAAAGCCAAAATCAGTAAAATCCAGCTTATTTTATTATCTTGAATTACCATTTCAACGACCATTATTTACTTCCACATGTGTAACATTGAAAAGCTGTAAATCCCGCGGGAACAACCCGAAGCGAACTGAACTTTCAATGCATATCTTCCAACACTTTTGATTTGAATCGCCCGAACATTCGGATCAAGATCAGTTTCTGAACACACCTGCTTACCCGTTCCCGGATCGTAGCATTTCGCACAGGGACAGTTTCTTTGCAAATCACCCAGCCGATAGTTTTTAGATGATCCATCGCTCCATTCGATAACAAAATGACAGTTGTCCTGTTGACGAATCGTCTTAATAAGGATCGGTAAATTCTTCATGTCATTTCTTTCCAGTTAAGTTCAAATGAAGTCATGGTCTCTCCTGCCTGCCTTTGCAATGCCGTTGTGTGAGCGACAAGAGCCTCAGCAAGCTCCGTAAAGGCACTTGCTGCAGGCACCCAATCACCCTCTTCTGAAAACAATGAGGTCCCAGCATCACCGCAGCGGGATATTGTAGGATCCACGGGAATAGCTCCAAGAAAAGGAACTCCTATTTCCTGAGCAAGGCGCTCTCCGCCGCCCCTTCCAAAAATATACACCTTTTCACTCGTAGCATTCTCTTGGTAATGGCTCATGTTTTCGACAATTCCGATGATCGGAACATTAACAAGGTCGAATAAACTTACAGCTTTCCGCACATCCAACACCGCAACTTCCTGAGGCGTCGTCACCATCACAGCACCCGATAGGCTGGCTTGCTGACTCAATGTCAACTGAACATCTCCGGTCCCCGGGGGAAAATCGATTAATAGAAAATCTAAATATCCCCAGTCGACATTGTGCACAAATTGATGGATCAAACCATTGGCAATAGGGGCACGCACAGCTGTTGCCTCGTTTTCCTTACGAAAGTAAGCCATGGAGATCATGCGTATTCCATTGCAGAGGGCAGGCGTAATCATTTCCCCTTTTTGCACCGGCATTTCATCCTCAGGGAGCATCTTGCGGATGGATGGGCCATAAATGTCGGTATCCATAATCCCCACCGAATATCCTGCTAGCCTTAATGCCAGGGCCAAATTCACCGTCACGGTAGACTTTCCCACACCGCCCTTTCCTGCTGCAACAGCGACGACATGGGCAATCTTTTTAGAATGAGGCCGCTCTGGCTGTCGTTCTTTTTTTTGAAACATCTGAAGTGGCATAGGGAACTCCTCCGAAAAACCGAGTTTACAAGAACAGCACCGAAAGATCAAAGGTTTTTGGCGATGATCGTCTGTAAAAGGGCATGGTTCAAATGAAGGTAACACTTTTGGATGGCCAAGATCACCTGAACTA
>JBAWVE010000145.1:0-5603 GCA_037147435.1 Parachlamydiaceae bacterium | reverse complement strand
ATCCTGTTATTTTATTTTTTTGACCGAAAATACTCCTCGTTCAGGTGATTATAGCTTTGTAGATCTTACGAATAATTCGCCTGTACCTCGCTGCTAGGGTACAAGGCTTCTGATTACTTTGTGCTACCCGTTTTTGCTCTATTTTGAACCATGCCCCAATTTCCATTCCTCAAAGCTCTTCCCCATAAAAATCCTGCTGTTACGTCCTGTCTATCTTGTAAAACTCTGACCGAAAAGGTGATCGGGACCGCTACCTTCTATACAGGGGACCCTGTTTGCAATATTCTTCATAATCCGCTATCCATGCAAGCCGATGATGCGCCGAAGTACCTAGTGCTTGTAAGAATTTGCCTGCATAGTCTTGTACTACCGCTAGTTCTGCGAGCCGTTGTTTCCAAGGTGCCAACTGGAGAGTGGTTTGTTGTTCCACATTTTGGCGAGAAGTAATTTTCGTCCTTAGATCCATCAATACCGTACTATGATGCCCCCTTAGATTCGCGATTGATGTTGTTAAAGCAGTACACTGCGCTCGTTGAGTGATGATATTCGCTTCAAGTGTCCGTATTTCCCCATTAAGTTGAACAATTGCCCGATCCTGCTCTAGAATTGTACCCTCTAACCTACTCTTGAGTTGTTGCAACGCGATGCTTTGTTCTTCCAACATAGCTTCAGCAATTTCCATGACTCTACTGTCAAAATCAATAGCATCCACTCCGCCCCTTAGGGCCGTTGCTTCCGCGTCAAGGGAGGCGATGGTTCTAGCAGTGGATCCAGCTGAACTCAGATGTGCAACAACGAGCGAACTTGAAGGGTCTGAACTAACGATGGAACTCATTTGTGTATCCTTTGTTATTTATATTTTAGGGGGGATTATCGTAGCATGGGAGGTACTGGAAGGCCTACTGCTTTCATAACATCGGGGGCAAGTGACATCCATTTTCGTACGTGCGGAATAGTATGTTCAATAAAAAAACCGAGGTGGTATAATTTCTCTTCTTCACTTTTAATATTATAACGAAGAATTGAGATACGCTCCTCAACACTATCTAGCTCATAATTTAATTGTCTTATCTCTTGCTCTTGCTGACTTATGGTTTGTTGCTGTTCCTTGATTAAGACAGAATAACCTTGAGAAGCTTGTTGCATCTCAGCCATGAGAGATGCAACCCTAGATTTCAATTGCTCAATTTCATTCGCTCGGATGGAAATAGTTGCCTCCATACTGGCTTTAATAGGATTAGCCACATCAAGACTTTGTGTAGCTAAAACAAGAAGATCCTGGCCGGCCGGATGAAAAGGTGAAACTTGCATGTGCATAAAAACTCCATTTGTGAAGAAAAATTTGGTCTTGATCACTTTTTCGGCCAAAAATTTACGTGATTCCAAAGTTAATGAAAAGGAAATTAGAGAATTAAATAATCTAAAAAGCCATTACTGCTCTAAGACTCCCTCCGCCGGCTGAAAGGCTAATCTGAAGGGAAGTTAACTCAATGATCTCCAATGCAACAATCGCGTGATACGCAACAAAAGTTACAAGAATCGAAGCTGTAACCATAAAGACTGTATCCCAAATGTCGTCTTCCTCTTCTTCTTTGATCTCTTGTTCTTTTGCGATCATGATCTCCTTTGTGCGCGCCAATTCATCAGTTAACGTATTGAGAACTCGTTCTAGATCTTTATTCTCACTCTTTAACTCCTCCAAGCTGGCTCGCACGGTAGCGATACTTATCGTCAGACGTGCCACAAAATCGGCAAGATTGCGCGTCCGTGCCTCTAGTGGATTTCCGATATCTAACAGTATCTGATGGGCTTGTTCAACCATGGCGACACTCTGATCACAGCGTTGTTTAAATGCTTGTCCAGACCGTTCTAGAGTGGTAGCAGCCGCCTGAATCGAGACGTCTGTGATTGCCTGCTGTTGCCGATTTCTCAGTGACGCAGCCTGAAATGCCGCCACAACATTTTGCTCTTGCGCCTCTGTTTCCGCAAGTAATCGTTCCAACTGTTCTTGCTCTAAGACGGAAGCGGCAGCAGCACTTTGAGGCCGAATGGACTGTACCACGGGATGAGGAGGCGCCCTTAAGCTTTCAAGCCAATTAAAAACTGCTTGCGCTGCACTGTTGTTGAGTGCGGCACTCACACAGGGACTAGAGGAGTGTTCAGGCGTGCTTTGAAGGAGCTGTTTACCCCGCTCGAGACATTGATTAACATCATCTTCTGTGGCCTGGTCCACTCTAACTAATTGAAGTAACTGTACAGCATCAGCACACCACTGTGTAAGATTTTGTAGCAACAGGCCGTTTTGGGATCGATGACGGGTGCTTCGGACAGGGGCAGCCAGTGCTGCAGCCCCTCTAGTCCCAGGACTGATTCCTTCGTCGTCATCATCACTGCTGTCCGCTGAATTACCGGATGCAGCAAAAGGACCTCCAACCTGCAACTGGGCCCGTGCAGCATGGCTCAATTGTTGTTGAGATGTTGTTAAAA
The DNA here is from genome assembly GCA_037147435.1 of Parachlamydiaceae bacterium. GTDB lineage: Bacteria > Chlamydiota > Chlamydiia > Chlamydiales > Parachlamydiaceae > JBAWVE01. Next base: position 3,116 of record JBAWVE010000145.1, on the reverse strand, counting down.
GTGCTCTGAGATCACGAAGACGGGCTGTTCCCGCAATACCACTGAATGGTACTGTCGCCGGCGGCGCCTCAGCGAAAGCAGCAGCGGCAACAGTCACGATCCCACTAGTTGGTGGAGGAGAATTCGCGACTGAAAGGTCATAATCTCCATCTCTAGAATTTGCACTAAATGGCGTTAGGGCTACTCCACTGGACATATTTTTTCTCCTATTTCTCGCCCAAGATTGGGCCCATACTGTTCAATAAAGAGCGCTGCGCCGCTTCTTTTTTGACGCATCAGCGCAATTTTTTGTTGTGTATTTTCAATCTTTTCTCGTGCGACAGAGATACTCAGATTTTTATCGCGACACTCTTGGCGGGCAACTGAAAGTTTTTGAGAAAAGATTAGTGCGGTTTTCTCTAAGCGAGCGGCACACTGTTCTTGTTGTGCCTGAGTCGATGTCATCGCTCGCAACAGTGGTGTTTGATCAATTCGTTCAAAAGCGGCATCTTGCTGTTTTAAATTCGCAAAATATTCAGTGCAAATGCCGTGGTAGTGGTGAGCTAAAGCTTGTTGCTGTAAGGCATGATTGCGAAGATTTTGATCTAACACGGCGTCCACTTGAGCCACCGTGGGATTAGCTAGAAAGAATCCGAGAGCGGTATCAAAATCAGGATCTAAAGTTCCGCCTTGCACATTCATAATTTTCGACCTGCTAGCATTTCAACAAGAGCATTTTCTCCTTTTGAAGGAGCCTGCAGCTGCTCTATATCCGCACCCAACTGTGCCAAGGAAACCGCAGCAATTTCAAGGACTTTTCCATTCAGATCTTGAGCATTCAGCACTGGCGGAATGATATTTCCAGATGCATCCGCATACGCCAAAAGTTTTTCTTCATAGTCTCTACCGGCATCGGCCATTGTTTGAAGTGTGTTTATCGCAATTTCAGTGACACGACGACACGCATCATCATGTCGATCTGCATCACCACGAACTGCTTTATCTAAGCGAAAACGCAACAACTCATTCTCCCGTATACGTTTTTTAAATGACTCGACAGTATCCCCTTGAGGAATTGTCTCTTCCAACAAATCATCGATTTGATCTTTGAATTGTAACACCACCGAGGGAGGAAGATCCTCAGCAACAGGAAGCAGAAGGCGCGATAGTAGGCGGCACAACACAAAGGACAGTTTTTCTCGCGAAAGTTGTGAATCAAGCTCAACGCCTTGTAATCGTGAACGATAAAAAGCCAAAAGTTCTTCTGAGAAAAAGCGGTTAAGCCCCTCAAAAAGGTAGCGTATTTTAAAATGAATCACTGTGGTATCTAAAGGGATAGAAAGGGATAACAACTCTGACAAAAGATCTACTGTGGTTAGTGGCACATCCACATTTCCTTCCCGAATTGCTGGGCGTACAAATTTATACAAAAAATGGCAAAGCGTGAGGGAAAGCGCTTCGCGCTCTTCAAGGGATGAGGGAGAAAGAGATCGCGGTTCCGGCCAATATGACTCTAAGATAGACTCGTGACCAGGAAACATGTCTCGCAATTTTTGGAATAATGCCTCACTTGCACGGTCTGGTGTATGAAGTACCAACGTACGAGTAAGCTGTTCCGAGGCCACGACCATTGTTCTTGTGCTGGAAATAGCATTTGAAAACATGTTAATCTCTCCGTTTCTCGAATTTATGAAATAACGCATCGAGTCTTTGTCACCACTACAGGTGGTCTGTGGCGTAGTGCTTCTACTTCTTTGGCTAATTCTTTCCCGCGTTCACGTTCTACTGCCATATCTCTCTGAGCCGCTGCAGCGATTGAAGCATTAGCCGCATTACTCACATTTAATTGCCATACAGACCCTTCGAGAACATTCAATTGTGACTCTGCCTGTTGAGCGTGCGCGCGCACTTGTTGGATCATGGCATCGTTTCTAGCGTGCAACTGTGCTTGAAGTAGTGTAAACGCCGCCGCATTTTTTTCCGCTAGTTCGCGAGCTAATTGATTCGTTGCAGCGGCTGTAACCTGTGCATCCTTTGCCTGCCGAGTCGCTAGCTCCATCTGTGACGTTAGTTCTCCAACGACTCGTCTAAATGTTTCACTTCTTGTTTGTAGCGCCGCCATCGCCAGTCTATTTCTGTCCATTGACTCTTGTAAACACACGGTCAACTGATCACAGGAAATGATTTTCTCTGAAAGAAGAATCTCTAGCAATATTTTGACCATCCAGCCAAAAGTTTCATGAGCATACTCGTGGTCTTCGACAGCATTTTTATAAGAATTACTATAGATGTCTAGCGGTTCAACATCTAAGCAATCAAACTTCTCACGCAAAATAAGGTCTAATTTAAGCAGGTTGAAATAAATTTCTTTCAGAAAGTCATCCGTAATTGTTTCTGAAGTTAACGGAATACCTCTCATCGCTAAAATCACAGGCTGCATCCAACTGTGAATCAATTGAGAGCGGACATCCGACCAACTTGTGAATTTTGAATCCATCGTTTCTAATTCATAAAAAAGCTGTTCATAAATGGAGGTCCGTTGCGTTTGCTTAAGAACAATGCGGAGCGGTGCTTCAAGCTGCGACACACGTGCAACCAAGGCTGAGGGATCACTGGAAAACCCAGTTAAAGTTAAACTTGACATTGAAAATACTCCTTGATTGACGCATAAAATTGTTAAGGCGTTGAATATATAGTATCCGATTGATTCAGTCGAAGAATATTTTTTTAATTTTGTAAATACAGTCTCGCGCACCTTTCTAGCCTTCGGGTTTTGTTTGAACGAAGTGCTATGCAAAAAGCGCTAATTCAACCCCCTAGTAACTTGCGTTAGTATGAACAAGCTGAAACATCTACTGGTGTCAATTTCAGAATAATACGGAGTTTAAAGGCACCAAGAGCACTTTAATGTGCGAAGCATTTGGAGTGTGGGGACTTGTCACCGCTTTGGATTACATCGACTTGTCGATGTCCTAGTTGATGCGACAACCTTTGCTACCATTAAGGGGAAAATGCTAATTTTTTAACCACATTCGGTATAGCTTAGGTAATTTCTTAACAAAAGACGGCATGGTTAAAAATCGAACGAAAATCGGTAGCACAAAGTAATCAAAATTTTTACCTCTGCAGCAAGTTAC
>JBAWVE010000144.1:0-5614 GCA_037147435.1 Parachlamydiaceae bacterium | reverse complement strand
AAGATTTTTGATTACTTTGTGCTACCCATTTTCGTTCCATTTTGAACCATGCCCAAAATCTGAACAAAGTTGTCCTGCAGTTAAAACAAGCGGAAAAACATCTTAAAACTTCCCGGCAACGATGCCACAGTTGGCTATTGGTTTATTCATCCTTGAAGAGACGTTTTGCAACATCTTTCGGATCTATAGATTTTTGTGGTGCCCTTCCTAAAAGTTTGAAATCTTCACAAAAATTACTCTTTGTCCTATCTGCCACAAACTCGGTATGCGGCACGTTGCAATCATTCGGCAACCCTGGTTTGTAGTGCACACAATTATGACAACAATGCAATGCCGCACCACACGCATCGCAAGTTGCTCTAAAAGTTACTTTTCCCCAAGTGAGATCCTCTAATTCAACTCCACATGTCCAACATTTCATCATCTTAAATTCCTGTTTGAGGCTTCCTTTTTGACGCATAGTACGTTCCGAAAGGAATGAAAATCAATGAATATCATGGGGAAAGGGACGCAAGGGGCCAACGCCATTTTTTGTCCCTTGTGTCCCTTGCGTCCCTTGTGTCCCTTGTGTCGTTTCCCCCTAAACCGAATTCCAGTGGAGAAAAAAGAGGGATGTTCTTACAGTGGAAACAAAGTCGGGCACGGGCACGAAAGGGCACTTGGGCAAGGACATATGAAAGAACCGGTACTTATTGTTAACCATCTGACAACGCGTTTGTGTATCGAACAAGGCTTTGTTGCCGTTGTGGATGATCTTTCATTTTCCCTGCACAGCGGAAAAACCTTAGCCATTGTAGGGGAATCGGGATGTGGCAAGTCGATGACAGCCCTTTCATTATTGCGTGTTTTGCCATCCCCTCAAGCGCTTCCATCGACTGGGGAAGTTATTTATCAGGGAAGAAACCTCCTTTCATTGCCTGAAAGGACAATGCGCACCATTCGGGGTGGAAAGATAGCCATGATCTTTCAAGACCCCTCTTCAGCTCTCAACCCAGTGTATACCATCGGAAATCAACTGATGGAAGTTGCCGAGCTACACTTGAATTTATATGGCAAAGAAGCTGTTGACAAAGTCCTTACGGCATTGAAAGAAGTGGGTATTCCCGCCCCTCAAGAGCGTTTTAATGATTACCCCCACCAAATGTCGGGAGGGATGCGGCAGCGGGTCATGATTGCCATGGCCTTGATCTGTGAGCCCGATATTTTGATAGCGGATGAGCCGACTACGGCATTAGACGTGACAATCCAGGCACAGATCCTCGATCTGATGCGGGAGTTGCAGCAACGCAAGGGAATGGCTTTGCTGCTTATCACTCATGACATGGGTATAGTTGCTGAAATGGCTGATGAAGTCATTGTGATGTATGCGGCCCAGTGTGTTGAACGGGGCACAGCAAGTGAGATTTTTGACAAGATGTCCCATCCCTATACACAGGGATTATTTGCTTCACGTCTATCTCTTCATCAAGCTAGCACACAGAGTACTGGTATACAGAGTACTAGAGCAAAACTTCCTGCGATTGAAGGGTCTGTTCCCTCCCCTGCCAATTTCCCTGGGGGCTGCCGGTTCCACCCGCGCTGTCCTTACGTCATGGAAAAATGCAGACATGGAGCCGTGCCAGCATTTTCGATTGATAACACATCGCAAGGAACCCATAGCGCCACCTGTTGGTTGCTTGACAGTGTACTAGTAAACTGTCAAACACAAATTAATACGTTGGGCTTGCGCGAAAGCTCCCGCGGTTCACAGTTCGAAAATGGGGTAGTATGAGGCAATACAACCCCATTTTCGAACTGCAAACCCCGGGGCTTTGGCGCAGCCCAACGTATCAATTTGTGCTTGACAGTGTACTAGAGAGCGCTGAAAGAGAAGCAGGTAAACATGGATGATCCGCTATTAAGAGTACGTGGGTTAAAAAAACACTTTCCTGTACGGGAAGGGCTATTCCGCAAAGTCGTTGGGCAAGTCTATGCGCTGGACGGGGTAGATTTTGACTTAGGTTCCGGAGAAATCCTCGGCATTGTGGGTGAAACGGGATGCGGTAAAAGCACATTGGGACGCACAGTCTTGCGCCTGCTCGAACCGACATCAGGAGAAGTACTGTTTGACGGGCACGATCTGTTAACCTTCGACAAACACCAGTTAAAACATTTCCGCAAAGAAGCTCAGATTATCTTCCAGGATCCACTAGCTTCTCTTAATCCACGGAAAACAGTTCGTGAATCCATTGGAGAAGGCTTATTTTTTCACGGACTCGTCAAGACTGCCGCTGAGCAGAAAGACTATGTTGCAGATATTCTATTGCAAGTTGGTCTTTCTCCTGATGTGATGTATCGCTATCCTCACCAGTTTTCAGGAGGACAGCAACAGCGAATTTGCATCGGACGGGCTCTTGCCCTCAAGCCGCGACTGATTGTATGCGACGAAGCCCTATCCGCATTGGACGTTTCCATTCAGGCACAGATCCTCAACCTGCTTCAAGATCTTAAGGAGCGCTTTTCATTAAGCTACCTGTTTATTTCCCACGATCTTGCAACCGTCGAGTATTTATGTGATCGTATCGTCGTGTTATACTTGGGAAAAGTCATGGAAAAGGCTTCAACAGAAGATTTGTTCAACAATCCTTGCCACCCCTATACGCAAGCTCTCCTTTCAGCAATTCCTAAAAAGCATCCAGATGAAATCAGGAATCGTCTGCGTCTTCAAGGAGAAATCCCCTCAGCAATTCACCCTCCCTCTGGATGCCGGTTCCGCACACGTTGCCCTTATGCACAACCCATCTGCTGTGAAATCCCCCCCTGCTGCTCGGTTTCAGGTAAAACCAATCAAGGAAATGATCATGAATATCACTGTATCTTAGGGACTGTACCAAGAGCCGAAAGATGATAGGCTCAGAGGACATGATCTCGAGGAAATCAAAGTGATCACATTCATACGGAATCCCCCAACTTAGGCGTTGTAAGCAAAAAAATGTTAGGCCTGGATCACCCTTGCAGTGAAAACTCTCGGTCAAAAATAAGGCTCGTGAGAAGAATTAGTGGCGCCAAAGCTTCACTAGGTAAATTAAACTAAATAGCGATTTTTATATACAAATATTTTTTTAAATGTTTAATATTAAATTTAAGTCTTTAATCTAAAACAAAACATAATTTTCTTTAAAGACTTTTTTAAAACAAGAAAACCACATAAAAAGGAGTATGAAAATGAAAATGTTTCTTACACTGCTCGTTTTCGGTTCAACCTCATTACTGTTCGCAGAGCAACCCTCTAATGGTGGCAGTACCCCTCAAATAATGACCAATCCCAGCCGCACACCTCAGGCGAATGCTATTCCAAAAATGCCTTCAGACCAGGACATCATGAAAAAAATCAATGATGTCATTACGACAAGCGGTTTTTCCAAGGGATATCAAAAGGTGACCGCTGAAGTGAATAACGGAGTCGTCACTCTCAGAGGTACTGTCGACTCGGTTGACAATCGAAACAAAATTGGTTACACCATCAGGGACATTAATGGGGTCAGAAAGGTACATAATCATATAGTCACCTTAGAAGCATTCAGGATGTCGAACAAATAGCACAAGACAAACTCATTGCAAGTCCCCTATTCTAAATGGAATGGGTTGACATGCAATGAGTCAACGTCACTTATAGCATTCAGCTGCCAATATAGCTCGACTTGTCGAAACGTGCATGGTATATCTATACAAAGACTAAAAAATGAAGTTTTATGGACAACTCATTACTACAAACACATCTACCTTTGTTACCACCCTCGGTGTTTTATAGAAGGCTGGCACGTAACGTTCTCATCGGTGTATCGATCATCCTCTTATCCTTAGCAGGGGGAATGATTGGTTATCACTATTTCGAAAACATGTCCTGGATTGACGCGTATGTCAATGCTGCAATGATTCTATCAGGGATGGGTCCGGTCTCACCTCTTAATACCGACGCAGGAAAAATCTTTGCTGGAACGTATGCTCTTTTCAGTGGAATCCTTTTTCTTGTGATCATGGCTATTATGTTTGCCCCTGTAGTGAAGCTATTTCTTCATAAGTTCCATATGCAAGAAGGCAAGTAACACTTTAGATCCGTTCAAATAAAAGGAATTTCATGAATAAATGGATAGCAGTACTCTTCATCTCTTCTTGTCCCTTTCTCTCTGCAAGTTCCTGGTTGCCTGAAGCACTGCCAATTCCAGAAGGCGCAAGCACTGGTGTCGATGAAATTGTTAACCTGGTGTATGACGCTGCCAATCAAACGGTAATCGTTGCATGGGGAGACAAAACAACTCCTGCTATCCCTTACTTTTCTGTCTACAACGGGACAAGCTGGTCAACGGCGGCAACAATCCCGCTAGGAACAGGCAGCGGCGTTAGTGACGACATTGGTTTAGCCTACAATGCTGCAAACAGCACGGTTGTAGGAGCCTGGGGAGACTCTGTAGCCTCTTTTAATCCACCCTACTATTCTGTCTATAATGGGACAAGTTGGACAACAGCAGCAACAATTCCTCTTGGTACAAGCAGTGGTGTCGATGTTGATGTTGGACTAGCTTATTACCCTGGAAACAGTACTGTTGTAGCAGCTTGGGGGGACAATCCATCCGGTACTCACCCCCCGTATTATTCCGTCTATAACGGGACAAACTGGACAACAGCAGCAACAATTCCTCTTGGGGCCAGTGTTGGCGTTTACGTAAACATTTCTCTAATCTACGATGGAGCAAACAATACAGTGATGGCAGCGTGGAATGATCACACCGACCGCGTCCCTTACTATTCTTTTTTTAATGGATCGTCATGGACAACGGCAGCTTCGATTCCTTTAGGAGCGTCTACCGGGGTCCTTGATAACGTTGCTTTATGCTACAATGCAGCTAACAATACAGTAATGGCAGCTTGGGTAGATATCACTACCAACTTGGCTTACTATACCCTCTATGATGGGACAAGCTGGACAACCCCCGCATTGATTCCTCTAGGAGAAAGCACTGGGGTCTATTATATTATCAATCTTAGTTATAACTCAGGCTCTGAAACTGTTTTTGCGGCTTGGAAAGATTCTGTTGCTGGCAGCCCTTATTATGCCATTTACAACGGATCGAGCTGGACGACCGGAGCTGTTATTCCAGCAGGAACGAATGTTAATATCTGCGTCTCCCTGGCATATGATGCTAAGTCCGATCAAATGATTGCTGCATGGGCAGACTCCACATCAAACCAAGCGTCCTTTTATTCAAGTTATATGGATGTCCTTCCGCCGAGTTCGGTTCAAGGAATACAAAAGAAAAATCGATTTCTCACACAAACGGATATTTACAATATCATTTCCTGGATGGTACCTGAAGGTGGCACCGCCCCGGTTTCATATCGGATATACCGGGACAGTACAACAGAATTGATAGGGATTGTTGCAGCGAATGCGCCACTTACTTATCAGGATCACAATCGAAAAAAGGGGATAGCTTACAGCTATCTCATTATCAGTGTAGACGCTAACGGCAACCAGTCATTACCTGTTACTATAATAGTAAATCCGCACTGATTAACCCAAGCCCCAGAGGACATGATCTCGGAGAGATTGAAAAGGATTGAAATCTGGTCTCAT
>JBAWVE010000143.1:0-5657 GCA_037147435.1 Parachlamydiaceae bacterium | reverse complement strand
CTCCCCCTCATTAGGATGCGTGGAGTATAAGCTGACTCCAATCGATTTAAGTTCATTCAACGCCTGTTGCGTTTCTACGGGTGCCGATTTATGATCCACGACAACTCCGTCTGCGCTGGCAATTTTGAGCCTTGGACGTCCAAATTGCACATCACATCCTAATTTTTTATAGATATCATCTGCAGCCAGATCTTCAGCCGGAGCCTTAACGATGACTGTTCCGTCGCGGTGCATAGCAAGAGTTTTCGGTAAAATCACTGAACGTCGTTTGATTTTCTCAATATTGCGATGTGTCTCTTCGAAAAAAGAGATTCCACTAGCCTGCTCATAGGTCATTCCAAATGCAACCAAGCGTTTGCATGGATCAATCTCGTTCCACGCATCTTCAGTCAACGACACTCGAATGGTATCGCCTATTCCATCTAAAAGTAGAGATCCAATACCCATTGCGGACTTAATGCGGCCATCCTCCCCTTCTCCCGCTTCGGTGACTCCCAAATGTAGTGGATAGTCCCAACCGAGTGAAATCATTTTAGCAACGAGAAGGCGGTAAGCCAAAATCATCACTTGTGGATTAGAGGACTTCATTGAAAACATGAAATCGTGGTAATCGTTCTTGCGACACACTCTGGCAAATTCGAGAGCGGACTCTACCATCCCCTGCGGTGTATCTCCATAACGATTCATAATCCGATCTGAAAGGGATCCATGATTCGTACCGATGCGTATTGCTCTCTTCAGCCGTTTGCATTTCTCTATGAGAGGAGTGAACTTTTCTTCAATTTTTTCGATTTCTTTAGCATAAGAGATATCATCGTATTCGATCGTTTTAAAGGAAGCTCTTTTATCGATGTAATTTCCTGGATTAACACGGACTTTATCGACAAAATCAATGACCCTCATGGCTGCTGGAGGAAAGAAGTGGATATCGGCAACAAGAGGGATAGTGTAGCCGGACTGGATCAATCCGTTTTTGATTGATTCACACGAGTCGGCTTCTTTCATTCCCTGAACAGTCACCCGTACGATTTCACATCCAGCATCTGCCAAGCGCTTAATTTGCTCAATTGTGGCTTCGACATCGCGAGTGTTGGATGTTGTCATCGATTGGACGCGAACAGGATTATTGCCTCCTACTCCGATGTTGCCCACCATGACTTCGCGTGTCTTCCAACGCTGGGTTTTAAATGTTGATTCACAATACTTAATCACGTTAGTCCTTTGTGGCGTGCGCCCGCTTCTTGGGTGCATATAGTTTGTTCAATTTAGGCTGCGCGAAGCGTCTGGAGTGCGCGCGACTTGTCGCCGCTTTCATAGTGCTCGATTTGTCGAGCACATAGTTGCACCAAGCCTTAAAAACCAGGGGTACCTGTTGTCAATGCCTACCTTCGGATGATGGGATGACCTCTTCCCTCAGATTTCTGTGCATGGATGAGCTCGACAAGTCGAGCACTATGAAAGCGGCGACAAGTCGCGCGCACTCCAAACGCTTTGCGCCGCTGAATATAGCATATTTTGTAGTTTTACACAAATTACAAAGGGAAGAAGAGGAGCGAATTTTCTTGTAAAGAAACTGATTCAAAAATAGTATAGCACTTCTTTGAAGCTTTTGAATCTTTGGTGATCATCTCTTCTGGGGCTAGACTACACGGTCAGAGGAGGGCGTTCTGTCTGTAATCTGAAGAACCCCCATCTGAGTCAAAACCTTAAGTAGTTTCGCATTAGGGAATTCACGAAAGTAATCCTCATTACGCTGTCCGACATCCAATTGACAGGCAGCTTTAATAGCTGTTGAAGGCTTCCCATGAAAGCCTCTGTCAAAATGGTAATGCGGCATTACAGATTCAGACTCACTACCCTCATTTATTTGCTGCGGAAGATTCGTGGAGATAGTTTTGAGCCCTTCATTGTACTGTTCTCTGATTTTAAGAATCTCATTTAATTGGTTTACGTCAGTTATACCGCACGCTTGCTCCATCGCAACCGTAAAGGCTTTAGCCGAATAAAGTAAATTTTTAATTTCTGAGATAGCGTCTAAAAGATTTTTTTTAACCGGATTTATTTGTTTATTAATTGTTCCTGGGATTGTTCCTGGGATTCTTCTTAGCAATTTTTCTAAGGTTTGTGTTTTTTCATCAGTTTCGTTAGCAGGCAGTCCGGGACTTGGAATTAATGAAAGTAAATCAATTTTTTGTTTGGGTAATAAATTACTCAGTTTTTGTGTACCATAATCTATAACAGCTTGAAAGGGCTCTTTAACAGCTTGAAAGGGCTCTTTTGTGCTGTCTGGGGACGCGAAAATAGGTGTTAGTGATACTCCACGTAAACCATTAAATTGAGCTGCAATGATTTTAGCGTTCACTTCTGAAGGAATGACATTTTTGAGGCTGTTTATGATAGTACCAACCAACTCATCTTCAGCCCTCTTCGTTGACTCTTCCAGAGTCTTATAGGTTGTTGTGGTTCCATCCTTGAGAGTTAGCGAAGGATCTTCATCGGTACATTTTTCACTGAAATAAGAGTCAATGTCCTCTGGTGAAGCTATCTCACCAAAATCGGTGACAAACGAGAGGTCCTTAAATGCCTCCAATACCAACCTTTGAGCATTTTGTCGTGTAATAGCCTGTGACCAAGTATCGGGTTGGAGTGCACTGAATCCCATAGCAAACCTGAAAACACCAAGCTGATGAACCGCATTGCCTTCTTTACCAAAATACATTTGTTTCTCCAAAAAGCGCGCAGCAACTTTTTCCACCAAATCGCGCAGGACACTTTCCGCCTTATACTTTAATCTACCGTCAGTTGTCTGCGCCTCTTTGTTTGTTGATAAGAGGTCGCGTATTTGGTCTAAGCCTTCCTGATATCCTTTAGCGCAGACATTCACCATATTGGATACCTGTACCAGATAGTTAACCTTTTCTTTTGGATTTGGGCACTCTTGTATTGAAGTCATAATCTTTTCAAAGGAATCCAGCTGTCGTAAATAAATAGCGTCTAGATCTTTTTCATCTGCACCGTAGAAGAACTTTTTACTAATTTTATCTAACATTTTTTTTAGATCAAGCAAACAGGTATCTGTAAGTTTTGTGTTATTAATTTCTTTTAACTCTGCTGAATTTAATTCCTTAATGTAATTCGACCAGTCTCCCGTGACTCTTTCAGTGAGCTGCAGCGCCCTGGTAGCATATTCACCGGTTTTTACTGGGTCTAATAGATCTAATGAATGTTTGGGATCGTTTAAAAATTCACCATTTATTTCTACTGACTGTAGCGGGGTTAATCCCATGTTGTTACGTAGTGTGTTTAACCAAGGAGTGCCACCCAACAGTGTTATCAACCCACCACTTAGTGCCTGTTGCAAATTTGCATTTGTACTTCGATGAAGAATTGTATATCCACCACTGTCTTTCTGAGATAGAAAGTTGAGAACGAACTGCCTATTTTTCTCATTCGTTTCTAAATCAAAAGTTCTTATACCCTCTGTAGATAAAAAATCCAAAATAAATTCGTGACAATCATGTTTTTTTTCTAGATCTTGCAACAATTTTAAAGTATCATCCGGTGTTTTTCCTGTTAAATACTTCTTAACGTACCCATAACATTCTTTTTCTTTTGCTAAATCCTGCAATAATGTTAAAGTATCTTGGGGGGCCTTTGAATTTATAAAAAAGCTATCTACAACTTTGTCATGTTGACGATTATACCTGTCCTTTGCTAGCTCCACTAAACATGGAATAATCGTAGTAGCAGCTTCTTGTAAAAACGTTTGGATATTGTGGGAGTCACCTTTACTCTTGCAAACTCTCAAAAAAAACTGATCCCAGCCCTCTTTGTCATAGTTCTCGTTTTTTAAAAGCGACAGCAAAATTTGTACCGCTTCATACTGATACAATTGACAATAATTATAGCCTGGCTTATCAGTTGGACTAGATAAAAATTTAAAAATGAAATTCTCGGATCCTGTTATCACACAAAATTTAGCTAGGCGAGTAAATAATTCATAGGTACATAATCTTCCTCTTTCACTAAAGCTTTTCAGAGTAATTGTTTCAACAACACTGTTTTCAGCATTTAAATATGGGACTAAGTAATGTAAGCTTTTATCCGGTATATCTTGCAAAATAGAAATCAACGCCTCTTGATTAATATTTATGACTGCCCTATTGTCAAGTTCCGGACAGGGGGTAAAAAAAAGGTCCACTAAAAGACTAGGTTCATTTAACGCTAAATTGTGCAGGGCTTTATTCTGGTTTTCGACATGAGTGTAGCCCAAGCCGCATAGAGCGCGTTTTAGCTCTCCAGGATATTTTTCTAAAAACAGTTTTACCATTTCTATTGAAGTCATTATATAGTCTTCATAAATAGGGAAATGTGTTTTAAGAAGTTGGAGCCCTTTATTACGTACAAAAGACCAAACTAATTGATTGTATAGATCGTCAACTTGGAAAGGATAACCTCGTGTGGGGTAACCAGGATTGAGGAGAATATGCTTTATTGTTCTCATTGTTCTTTCTTTAAATTCAGTATCTTCTGTTTTCAGGAAATTCTCGGATAAAATTCTAATACACTTTTTTAATACCTCCCGACCACTAACAGAATAATTATCTATTTGCTTTATTAAAGCCAAGATAAGCGTCTGTGTATAGTTATTTTGTTTACGTATGTCTAACTCTTGTAGTGTTTCAAGAAGTGTATTGTCTTTTATAAAACTCAAAGTTTTTAAAATATATTTTGATGTGACTAATGTGACAAACTCATTAGGGTGTTGGTTCACAAAAGCAGATAGGAATGAAGGGTGCCTTTGCGCTAAATCTATTACTAAATCATCGTTCAGTGTCTGTACACCCTTATATAATGCGTTATTGCCAAGAGATTTCAGTATTTCTTCGGATATTAACCCTGCGCGATCATGCGCACCAATGAGATCACTTGCGACATTCTTTGAATTTGGCAATCTAGTTACGAATGAAAACAATTCGGTTAAACTTGAGGGGTTTTTGTAGGCATTTAGAAGAATCTGCTCTAATTCCTGCGCAAGGAGAGATGGTTCATCGGAAGGCTTACTTTGGGCAGCGGGCTTGAATACAGCCGCGAGTTTGCCGACCCGACTATTGGGTCTATTCACTAAATACTTAACTCTGTTGAATAAGGGGCTAAATTTTGATAACCCCGAGTCCCTTTGTTCGTTGTTAACCCAATCAGTAAAGAGTATAAATTTAGGCTTATCTTCTCGTAATAGATTAATATGATCCTTTAAATCTGTATATGGATCGCATTTACTAACAAGTTGTTTAAAGTAATTTTCAGGCGCGCCGCCATCTCCAATAGTACTCATAATACTTTCTCCTATATTTAAACTAGACTCCCCAACAGGATTTAAAAATTCTACTGAATAACCGCATTCCGAGATTTTTTTCAAACTATTTCTTTCGAATATAATAATTTAGATTTCTATAAAACAACTCATATAATTTTAATTATTACAATCTAATGATTTAATGTAAACTAAATTATTTGAATCATAAAAATACCAACAATTAAAGTAAGGAATAATTTAAAATAAACTTTGCGTAATTCCTTAAAAAGGGCATGGTTAAAAATAGAACGAAAATCGGTAGCACAAAGTAATCAAAATTTTTACCTCTGCAGCAAGTTAC
>JBAWVE010000142.1:0-5708 GCA_037147435.1 Parachlamydiaceae bacterium | reverse complement strand
CCCCAATGTGGGTAATCTCATCAGGAGTATAAAGCAACGGTTCAAAGTTTATTTCCAAAAAAATGAGAGGTGTGCAAGTGACGTGTTTTATCCAGATTTCCAATTAAATCCGTTAAGGGCCACTCCAATAGAAAAAGTAGAAAGAGTGGTTACCTCTCTTCTGACACCACTCCCTAAAGCTGTATTGCAATCGCCAGTCACCAAACCGATGTTTTACATTCCAGATGACGACAGTGAAGACGACGATGAGGGCTCGGGCTTTAGTCAAAAACTAACTCCTGGCAATGATGGCGGTATTGTTCCAGTGATAACAGAGCAGGAAAAAAGGCGCTTAGCCCACTTGGCATTTGAAGGCCCGACATCATATAAATGATGGTCTTTTTATCGCGACAGGCAAGACATTTCTAACAAAGGATTAACCAACCTGTGGTTAGATAATTTGCAATTTCTCAAACCTGGCAAAAAATACGCCCCAATCCCGGCGGTTGCCAATTTTTTCTCAGCCTCTCCAAACTCTTTGCGCCATCAAGACTCTATAGGATTCTTTCCAATACCGCTTCTACGGTAAATCCGAATTCTTTCTCCAAGGCCGCAGCTGGGGCTGAAGCACCGAATCCATCCACGCAAATAGCGATGCCATCGGAACCAATATATTTGTGCCATCCCTGTTCTACTCCAGCCTCTATTGAAACCCTGCAGCCTAGATCGCCGCCAAAAATGCTCTCTTTATATTCTTGCGGTTGTTTCTCAAACACTTCCCAACAAGGCATGGAAATTACCCGTACACTTTTACCCAGCTTCTCCAATTCAACAGAAACATCAAGAGCCAGATGCACTTCCGACCCTGTTGCTACCAACGTGTAGTCAGGTTTTTTCGTTTCTTTTTTAAGGATATAAGCTCCGCGTCCCACCCCATCGGAATACGACACTTTCGTATGGTCCAACGCTGGCAAATTCTGCCGCGATAAAAGCAATGCTGAGGGACCGGCATAACGCAGTGCTCCAATCCAGGACATTTTCACTTCATTTGCATCAGCTGGGCGGAACACATACAGGTTAGGGATCGCTCTAAGAGAGGCAAATTGCTCAACCGGTTGATGTGTGGGTCCATCTTCACCCAGAAAAATCGAATCATGGGTAAATTGGTAGATCACATGCGCCTTCATGAGAGCGGCAAGGCGGATGGCGTTGCGCATGTAGTCGGAAAAGGTGAGGAATGTGCCGATATAGGGTGTAATCAACCCTGTCTCTGATAAGCCTGTAGCCATTGTCGCCATGCCAAATTCTCTCACGCCGTATTTTATGTTACGCCCTGTGAATACCCCTGGAACTACCAAGGGAAACTTCTTCAACATCGTCAGGTCGGAACAGGAGAGATCGGCTGACCCACCATACAACTGCGGCAACAGATCGGCCAGCACATTTAAAGTATCCTGAGAGGCTTTTCTGCCGGCAATAGGACTTGCAATTTGCAGGGCTTGCAGCTTGGTCTCAAGGTCTGCGGGCAAGCGGTGATGGGACATTGTCTCAAATTCAGTGAACTTCTCCGGATTTTCTTTGGCCCAGGCATCGAATGTGCGTTTCCATTCGTCTTCTTGGGCTGTATCCTGAATTTGCTTCTTTTTAAAGAAATCGTAGACGGCTTGCGGCACAAAAAACGGTTCTTCTGAGGCGCCAAGGGCAATTTTTGTCGCCTTAACTTCTTCAGGTCCGAGTGGTGAGCCATGCACTTTGGAAGTTCCTGCCTTATTAGGAGATCCCTTACCAATAATTGTTGTAGCGATGATCAAACAGGGGCGATCCTGATTCAATTTTGCCTTTGTGATTACATTGTGGAGCGCATCCAAATCATTGCCATCTACCTCAAAAACTTCCCAACCATAGGAACGGTAACGCATTTTGGTATCTTCCGATAGGGACTCACTTAGAGGACCATCCAGTGTTACGTGATTGGCATCATAGATAGCGATCAAATTATCTAGCTTTAGGTGACCAGCCAATGATGATGTTTCAGATGTAACCCCTTCCATCACGCAGCCGTCGCCCATCAAGACAACTACTTTATTATCGATGATTTTATGCTTTGCTGTATTGAACCGGGCGGCAAGCAGTTTCATTCCGAGTGCCTGTCCGACGGCATTGCCAAATCCTTGTCCGAGAGGTCCTGTCGTTGTCTCAACTCCAGGTGTATCCAACGATTCGGGGTGGCCAGGCGTCTTCGAGTGTAACTGCCGGAACTGCTTAAGATCTTCCAGGGAAAGGTCGTAGCCTGAAAGGTGAAGGACCGAATACAGAAGCATCGAGCCATGACCTGCCGAAAGGATGAAACGGTCGCGATCAAACCACTTGGGATTTTTCGGATTATACCTGAGAGAACACCCCCAGAGGTAGGCTCCAATCTCTGCACAGCCCATCGGCAACCCGGGATGTCCGGAATCGGCTTTTTGAACGGCGTCCATAGACAACACACGTATTGTTAAAGCAACTTTTTCAAGCATACGCTTCAACTCTGGGTCCAATCCTTTTCCTTGCACTGCATCCATTCTTCGACATCCTTTTTTTTCAAAGCTTCCCGATTTTCCGCCAGCAGCTCCATCAAATTAAAATTAATTGAACGCGAAGATCGCGAAGCAGGCCAAGACAAGACGAAGTTTTTGTTTTGCAAACCCTTAGTCTTGTCTTCGCCTGCTTCGCGATCTTCTCGTTCAAATATTCAGAGAAGCGACCTTTTCCTGCGATTTTTTTCACGGGAACTGCTGATTTTCCTTTTTTTCCCTTTCCCGTTCAAGCAAAAAAGAGTATCCTAAGACACTTGAGGGAGTTAAAAAACTCCATATGGAGCCCAAATTCGAGCTTTTACCGTCGGATTCAGATTTCTCGCAAATACCCTATGATTAATAGGATATGTCGATTTACGAGAAACCAAACCGACGACAAAATCCTCGAATTTGGGCTCCAAAGCGAGTGGTTCAACTCCCTCAACATTCTTTGAGGAAGACGATGAGACTTTTTGAAAAATCCTTTGCGTTCTGCTTAGTGACATGTGGTATTTTGTTATTTGCACTGCCAAAAATCAATTTGATCGCATTTAGCAACGAGACTGCAGGAATCCGGATCGATGATGTCTTACTCCTATTCCTCAGTATCCTCATCGGTTGGGCACACTGTGCACTTGGAAAGCCCACTAATGCCATCGAACGTTGGACTGCTGCTGTGGTGGCATTTTCGTTGATTTCCTTTGGTTTCAATAGATTTTTTGTCGCAGAGGGATGGTTGCATGTTAATGCCAACTTACTGTATTGCCTGCGTCTTGCGGAGTATTTTATCTTCTTTTATGTAGGGGCTTTAAGTACCCAATTCTTTAAAGCATCCACAATCATCAAAGCTTTTTTTTTCTGGAATGTGCTCTTGATGTTCTTGCAGAAAACAGGAATTATTGGTCACTTCACAGTGGCGGGTTATTCGGGGGATGTATCTTCCCGTGTCTTGGGAATCGCCTCATTTCCCGCAGAGGCAGGAATGCTTTTAAATTTGATGTTTTGCTTTTTGATCTTCTCTGACAAACCAAAGGAGAAAAAATCTGGGTGGATTTATATTTCACCTAACATCAGAAACTTTTGCTCAAAAACTTATGTATATTGGCTGTTTTTACTATTCGCTATTCTCGTCACCTTAACGGGCGCCCGCATCGCCCTGGTTGGTCTTGCCATTCCATTTATCTTTCGCATCAAAGACCAGTTCCGTTGGAGATCTGCTTCCTCATGGATTTTTGCTGCCCTATTTTTTATGGTCACGGCCACCGTTACCATTGTGATGATCCAAAAAAATGATGCGGTTTCAAAGCGGAGCGCAGGGCTGCTTTCGCTGAAAAACATCGAGTTGGTCGAAATGGTCTGGGATAAAATCGACACTTCAATCATCCCTGTTGGAAACGAGGCTGTCAAATTCGATGATTACGACATGAGCTGGTGGATGCGTATCCACAAATGGTGCTACGCCCTAAAAATCTACTATCTTCACCCGGAATGTTGGCTACAGGGCGTCGGTCCAGGATTTGCCATGGTAGCGCTTGACGGCGGCTATTTACGCATCCTGACGGAATATGGCCTGATCGGCTGCGCCCTGTTTTGGAAATTATTCAGTTTGATCTTTCGGCAATCTCCACAACTGCGCTGGATAGTCATCACCTTCGCCATCAACATGCTCTTCTTTGATGTGTATCTTGCCTACAAACCAATGAGTATTATATTTTTCATCTCCGGCTGGACCTGGGCACACTCCAAAGAAACTGAAATAAAATTAGCAACAGCCACGATTTGAGGGGTGACGATCATCTTCACATAGAGAACTTTCGGTCAGAACTTTGCAGAATCACTGCATATAGCAGCCGTTTTCTATTTATCTAAAATTTAACTAAAGAGGTAGAATTATGCAAACAAATCATGCAGTAGCTTACGGATACGATGGTCAACGTTATGTTGACCAAACAGTAACATTCAAAAACGGGCGCAGACAAATATCAAGCGAAGCTCCTAAATATTCTGCTTTAGACAGAATATCCGGGGTGGCTATTCCAAACTTTCAACCAAACTATTTTTTAGATTGTGTATGTACCTCTAATGCAGTTTCAAAAGCTGTAATTTCTCCAGATTGGACTGAATTTCATAAAAATGTTCAAAAAAATGAGCTAAACGAAACTAAAAAAGGTGAATTATCCATTAGAACTGTTGATGTTTTTGGAATTTTTGAATCTGGCATAAGAAAATTTATTTTTAGAAAGGTTGAGGGAGAAGATGCTAAAGTTGTACAGGAAGAACTGGATAAAGACGTTCCTTCTATAGATAAGTTAAATGCACGTGTCTATGAAGCGATAAATCTTACACAGTTCCCATATTCTGGTGGCAGAGCTGCCTGGAAATTTTTTAATCCAATTGCTTTTTATTACCTTCCTGTTGGAAAACAGCTGGAAGTAACCATCGAAGAAGGAATTAGTATCAATGTTAAACCATTGGTAAGGCCGTTAATTTTTGCTTATCCAGTTTATCCAGATGTCACAAAAGAAAAGCTCAGAATAACTATAGATCTTTTAAAACAAGAATTTAAAAAATTTATTGATGTTTTTTCAATTAATGAACATCCTATCGAAATCAATGAACCTCCGACCATCAGAGAAGTTTGTCCCAGTGATTTTAGTTAGCCCAACCCTCGTTTTTTCGGTTCTAGGGAAGAATTGAGGGCGCAGTTTTGTGTCGGCCCTTCGGGTCTCACTCTTTTGCTTGGATAACCAAACCTCAGAGGCAGGGATTTCAGCCATTGGTTCAAGAATAATTTTATCTCCTTCAGTATAAGCCTTAAAAGAACTGATCCCGTTGATTGGTAATAATTTAGCCAAACTAATCCGCTTTCTTGCATCCAACGTTAACCGTAACTCGTTTTCGTGTGATGTGTGAAGACGTCTGCTTAATGACATTTTAACCTCTTGTTATTTTCTCGAGGGCGCATACCCTCATTTACAAGAAATGAACCAATGCGTCAATGTAACAATGTAACAAGTAACACAGTCACAACCATCCAAGTTTTTCAACTGAGTCGATTGAGTCAAATATTATGTAAAGTACGACTCAATAAACTCAATCGACTCATCTGAATTAAAGGCATGGTTCAAATGAAGGTAACACTTTTGGATGGCCATGATCACCTGAACGAAG